>NZ_WMBF01000047.1:0-22938 GCF_019400875.1 Streptomyces anatolicus
GCCCCGGACCACCTCCCGCCCGGCACCGCCCACGACGGCCTGGCGCCGCGACGACTTCCGGGCGCCGCACAGCTGGCAGGGCTGACGGCCCGCCCGGCAACAGAAGAGCGCGCCCCCGGACTGCCAGGGGGCGCGCTCTCTGCCGTGTGCGGCGGGGCTCAGCCCGCGATGGTCAGCTGCATCAGGGCCTTGGCCGTGTGCATGCGGTTCTCCGACTGGTCGAAGACCCTGCTCCGCGGACCCTCGAAGACGTCGTCGTCCACCTCGCGGATGTCGGGGTGGGCGATCGCGGTCTCCGTGTCCAGGAGGTGGAAGGCCGGCAGGCAGTGCAGGTAGATGCTGTCCTCGCGGCCGGTCAGGGCCATCAGGTCGTTCGTCACCTTCAGGTCGCGCAGCAGGTCGATGCGCTCCTGCGTCTGGTCCTCCTCGCCCATGGAGACCCAGACGTCGCCGTAGACGCAGGCAGAGCCGCGCAGCGCCTCCTCGCGCGAGTCCGTGACGAGGACCCGGGCCTGCTCGGACTCGCGCCCGGCCAGCAGCTCCTTGATCAGCTCGGGGTCGGGCTGGAGCGGCTGGGGCGCGAGGATGCGCAGGTCCAGGCCGAGCTTGGCGGCGGCGATGGCGAGGGTGACGGCCATGTTGTTGCGGCCGTCACCGACGTACGTCAGCGGCAGTCCCGTCAGGTCGCCGAAGTTCTCCCGCAGGGTGAGCAGGTCGGCGAGGACCTGGGTGGGGTGGTAGCTGTCGCACAGGCCGTTCCACACGGGAACCCCCGCGTAGTGGGCGAACTCGGCGACCGTGGCGTGCTCGTAACCGCGGAACATGATGCCGTCGAAGACCCGGCCGAAGACCCGCGCGATGTCCCGCACGGACTCCTTGACGCCGAAGCGGATGTCGTCGCCGTTGAAGATCTCCGGGTGCGCGCCCGACTGCGTCGAGGCGACGACGAAGGAGACGCGCGTACGGGAGGAGGGCTTCAGGAAGATCAGGGCGATGTTCTTGCCCGCCAGAGCGGGCACGTTCTGCCCGAGGGCCGTGCGCTCCTTGAGGTCGGCCGCCTTGACCAGCAGCTCGCGGATCTCGTCGCCGCTGAACTCGCGCAGGGACAGCAGGCTGCGCCCCTTGAGGCCCGAAATCGTCACGGCACTACCTCCGAAGTCTGACCAGCCCCGACGGCACTGGGTCAATGGCTGGGTCGATAATCATGCAGACCCTTACATTAACATGCAGCCTCAGCGGGTCAGCAAGCGACCATTCCCGCCGCGAGCGTCGCCCCGTCCTGCGGGTCGATGAGCAGGAACGAGCCGGTCCGCCTGTTCTCCCGGTAGTCGTCGACGGCAAGCGGCTCCGCGGTGCGGATCCGCACCCCGCCGATGTCGTTGACGGAGAGGGCGTCCTGGGCGGGCAGCCTGCTGCCGTCGGTGACATCCATGCCGTAGTCGATCCGCTCCACGATCGCGGGGATCGTCTTGGTGGTGTGCTTGAGCAGCACACGCTGGCGCGCGCGCAGCGGGCGGTCGTGCAGATGGCACACGCGGGCGGTGATCTCCCGCAGCATCTGGGGGGCCGGGCCCGCGGTCAGCATGTCACCCCGGGAGATGTCGATGTCGTCGGCGAGGCGTACGGCCACCGACTGCGACGCCCACACGCTGTCGGTCTCCTTGCCGAGCACGCTGAGGCCTGCGACCGTGCTGGTCGCGCCGGACGGGCGTACGACCACGGGGTCGCCGACCCGGAGCAGACCGGAGGCGACCTGTCCGGCCAGCCAGCGCTCCACCACCTGCCGGTCGGGCGCGGGGTGGCGGACCACGTACTGCACCGGCAGGCGCAGCGGCCTGCTCGCCGACTCCGTCCCGAGCGGCACGCTCTCCAGGTGGGAGAGGAGCGTCCGGCCGCCGTACCAGTCCATCCTGGTCGAGGGCTCGACCACGTTGTCGCCGGTCAGCGCGGACATCGGGATGGCGGTGACCTCGGTGATGCCCAGCTCGCGGGCCCGCCGGGTGAACTCGTCAGCGATCGCGGTGAAGGTGGACTCCTGGTAGCCGACGGTGTCCATCTTGTTGACCGCGAGCACGACGTGCGGCACCCGCAGCAGTGCCGCGATCGCGCCGTGCCGCATGGTCTGCGCGACCACGCCCTGGCGCGCGTCGACCAGGATCACCGCGAGGTCCGCGGTGGAGGCGCCGGTCACCATGTTGCGGGTGTACTGCACATGGCCCGGCGTGTCCGCGAGGATGAACCGCCGCCTGGGCGTCGCGAAGTAGCGGTAGGCCACGTCGATGGTGATGCCCTGCTCGCGCTCCGCCCGCAGGCCGTCGGTGAGCAGCGCCAGGTCGGGTCCCTCCTGCCCCCGCCTGCGGGACACCTCCTCGATCGCCGCCGCCTGGTCGGCGAGGACGGACTTGGTGTCGTACAGCAGCCGCCCGACCAGGGTGGACTTGCCGTCGTCGACCGACCCGCAGGTGGCGAGCCGCAGCAGCCCGCCCGGCAGGCCGCTGGTGGCATACGTCTGAACTTCCGCTTCCGCGGCGCCCGTTGACATGTCTAGAAGTACCCTTCTCGCTTGCGGTCTTCCATGGCTGCCTCGGACATCCGGTCGTCGGCCCTGCTCGCGCCGCGCTCGGTCACGCGGCTCGCGGAGATCTCCGTGATCACTTCGGCCACCGTGGCGGCCGACGAGTCGACCGCGCCGGTGCAGGACATGTCACCGACCGTGCGGTAGCGGACCCGGCGCTCGCGCACGGACTCGTCGTCGCGGGGGCCGCCCCACTCGCCGGGCGCCAGCCACATGCCGTCGCGCTGGAACACCTCGCGCCAGTGGGCGAAGTAGATCTCCGGCAGCTCGATGTTCTCGTGCTCGATGTACTGCCAGACGTCGAGCTCGGTCCAGTTGGAGAGCGGGAAGACGCGGAAGTGCTCGCCGGGCAGGTGGTGTCCGTTGTAGAGCTGCCACAGCTCGGGGCGCTGTCTGCGCGGCTCCCAGCCGCCGAACTCGTCGCGCAGGCTGAACACCCGCTCCTTGGCGCGCGCCTTCTCCTCGTCGCGCCGGCCGCCGCCGAAGACCGCGCCGAACCGGCCGTCGCGGACGGCGTCGAGCAGCGGGAGGGTCTGGAGCGGGTTGCGGGTGCCGTCCGGCCGCTCGCGCAGCGTTCCCTCGTCGATGTACGACTGCACGGACGCCACGTCGAGCCGCAGGCCGTGCTTCTCGACGATCCGGTCGCGGTAGGCGATCACTTCGGGGAAGTTGTGGCCGGTGTCCACGTGCAGCAGGGAGAACGGCAGGGGCGCGGGGGCGAAGGCCTTGAGCGCCACGTGCAGCATGACGATCGAGTCCTTGCCGCCGGAGAACAGCAGCGTCGAACGGTCGAACTCCCCCGCCACCTCGCGGAAGATGTGCGCCGCCTCGGCCTCCAGCATCTCGAGGTGCGTCATCGCGGGCACCGCGTCCACCCGCGGACCGATGTGCCCGGTGGGCGCTTCCTGCACGGGGGCGCTCATGACAGACCCCTCTCCGTGAGCAGCGCGCGCACCTGGCGGACCGATTCGTCGGCGGTCTGGTGCTGGGTGTCGATACGCAGATCGGGGTCGACCGGCGCCTCGTAGGGGTCGTCCGCGCCGGTGAGCCCGCTCAGCTCGCCCGCCGCCTGCTTGGCGTAGAGGCTCTTGACGTCGCGGTCGGCGCAGATCTCCACCGGGGTCGCCACGTGTACTTCCAGGTAGGGCACCCCGCGCTCCGCGTGCAGGTCACGCACGGCCGCGCGGGAGAGCGCGTAAGGGGCGATGACCGGCACGAGCACCGTGACGCCGTGCCCGGCGAGCAGCCCGGCGACGTAACCGATGCGTCGTACGTTGGTGTCCCTGTCCTCCTTCGAGAAGCCCAGTTCCGCGGAGAGGGCGGCGCGGACCTCGTCGCCGTCGAGCACCTGCACGCGGTGCCCGGCGGAGCGCAGCCGCTCGGCGAGACCCCTCGCGATGGTGGTCTTGCCCGCGCTCGGCAGCCCGGTCAGCCAGACCGTGCCGCCCTGCCACTCGGCTGGTGTGCCATTCGGTTCGCTCATGTGCGGATCTCCCTTGTGCGTGAGCTGTGAGTCGGCGCCCCCGCGCTGGAGACGTGGACCGTGGTGCCGGCCCCCGCGAGTGCTCGGCTCACGGGTTCGGGGGTGCGTCCGTCCGCGATGCGTACGGTGGTGACTCCGCCGGTGAGCGCTTCGCGCGCGGCGATGAGTTTGAGCGCCATGCCGCCGGTGGCGGACGCGTCGGGCGGGCCGGTGGGCGATATCTGGTGAGTGCTCTGCACGCTGGTGGGGTCGTCGACGTCGGCGAGGACGCCGGGTGCGCCGGTGAGCAGCAGGAGCTGGTCGGCGCCGAGCGCGGCGGCAAGTGCCGCCGCGGCGCGGTCGGCGTCGACGTTGACGGGCCGGTCGTTCTCGTCGATGGCGGGCGGCGAGACCACCGGTACGTAACCGGCCTTCAGCAGGGTCTCGGGGAGTTCGGTGTCGACCATCGTGATCCGGCCGCTGTGGTTGTCGCGGACCAGGACGGTACGGCCGTCGACGACGGCGCGCACGGCGGACTTCCGGCGGGCGCGGAGCATGCCGCCGTCCATTCCGGTGAGGCCGACCGAGGGCACCTTGTGGCGGGAGAGTTCCGCCACGAGTGCGGGCTTGACCGCGCCCGCGAGGGCGAGGACGACCACTTCGAGGGTGTCGGGGTCGGTGTAGCGCGTGGACACGTTGTCCGGGGCGACGAGGGTGCGCTGGGCGACGCCGAGCCGTCCGGCGAGGCGTCCGATCTCGCCGGAGCCTCCGTGGACGAGGAGGATGGAGTGTCCCTCGTGGACGAGGCGGGCGATGTCGGCGCAGATGCCCGCGGCGTCCACGGCGGGATTGCCGCCGCATTTGACGACGGTCAGCGGTTTGCTGGTCACGGTCTCTCCGATGTGCCGGGGGTTAGAGGGGGTGGAGGCCGGGGAAGGTCAGGCCGAGGGTTTCGGGCCATCCCATGCGGATGTTGAGGCATTGCAGGGCGTTGCCGGCGCCGCCTTTGACGAGGTTGTCCAGGGCGGCGATCGTGGTCAGGCGGCCGGCGTCCTCATCGAGGGCGTAGCCGACGTCGCAGTAGTTGGAACCCAGCAGGATCTTGGGGTCCGGATAGCGGAAGATGCCGCGCTGGTGGGCGACGACACGGACGAACGGCTCGTCCGCGTACTGCTCGCGGAAAGCGCGCCGCACGGTCTGTTTGTCGACGCCGGGGCGCAGGGTGGCGTGGCAGATGGTCTGCACGCCGCGTACCGCCTCGACGCCGGTGGCGGTCATCGCCGCGGGCAGGCCCAGGTGGCGGGTGATCTCCGCTTCGTGCCGGTGGCCGGTGGGGGCGAACACGCGCATCGCGCCACTGCGTTCGGCATGCAGGTTGGCCGGGCCCGCGGTGGCGCCCGAGCCGCTGGAGCCGGTACGGGCATCGAACTGCGCCCCCGCCTGGACGTCGATCAGGTCACGGGCGATCAGCGGATACAGCGCCAGCACCCCGGCCGCGGCCATACAGCCCGGCACACTCACCATGTCCGCGCCGCGCAGAGCCTCGCGGTGCAGTTCGGGAAGACCGGGCACGAACTCGTCCAAAAGATGCGGCGCCTGGTGCTGCTCCCCGTAATACCGCTCGAACACGGCCGTGTCGTTCAGGCGGAAGTCACCGGTCAGGTCGATGACCAGCTTCGCCCGCTGGCTCCACTCCTCCACCTGCCCCATCGCCACCCGGTGCGGCAACGCCAGGAACACCGCGTCGCACTCGGTCACCTCCTCGGCCGAGCAGAACAGCAGATCGGTGGCGGCCCGCAGATTCGGATGCACCCCATCGACCCGCTTACCCGGGAAACGCGAGGAGACCGCCCCCACCACCTCCACCTCGGGATGCCCGATCAACAACCGCAACAACTCACCGCCGATATAACCCGCCGCACCCACCACCGCAACCCGGATCACCGGCACACCCCGCTCACAGACCCGCTCAAGGCCACCACCACGACATC
This sequence comes from Streptomyces anatolicus, assembly GCF_019400875.1. Taxonomy (NCBI): domain Bacteria; kingdom Bacillati; phylum Actinomycetota; class Actinomycetes; order Kitasatosporales; family Streptomycetaceae; genus Streptomyces; species Streptomyces anatolicus. The sequence goes on from NZ_WMBF01000047.1 coordinate 6,029, forward strand.
CTCCCGACGCTGGAAGTACTCGATCGACCGGACGGCACAACCCAACCGCCGTATCGAAAAAGCAACTTACGTAGCGGCCGGCGCCCGGCGCGTCCGCGAAAAACGCAACCACCATGACGCACCCGACTGACATTGCCGCCGCACGACTACGCGTCCGGATTACTCGGCCCGAACCCGGCCCATGCCACCCTCGAATCCGGTCGTCGGGTTCCAAGCTGCCGGGCTTTCGGTAGACCCCACCACACCAGACCTCGGGAGGTAGCGGCTTGAAATCCGTGCTCATCTTCTCCAAGCAACACTTCGGCGGTGTACCTCTTATCGCCGGGCAACTGCGCGCCCGCGGCCTGCGTTCGGTGCTCGTATCCGAGCTGCCCGACAATCGGCACCGGGACAAATGCGATGACCATGTCGTGTTCGACTGGTTCGGCGAGGAGCTTTCCGTGCTCGCGGACCGGCTCGAAGAGCGCGGCATCGAACCCGTCGCCGTCGTCAACCTCCTCGAATCGCTGTCGCACTGGCAGATGGCCGTGGCCGCGCATTACGCCGTTCCGGGGGCCGACGAGAGCCGCCATGTGCTGCTCAGCAAGGTGCTCGTCCGCGAGCATATGCGGACGCTCGGCCTTTCCGACATGCGTTTCTCCGGCGATCCGGCGACAGTTGACTTCTTTCCCGCCATCGTCAAACCCGCCCGCGATTCCGGGGCCTCCCGGCTGGTCAGCCGCGTCAATGGGCCGGATGAACTCCGCGCCTACCAGGACCGTCTCGCGGCAGCGGGTCTCGCCGGCACCGAGTTGATCGTCGAGGAGTATCTGCCCGGAGTCGAGTTCTCCGTGGACGGCCCCGTCGTCGACGGGAAATTCCATCCGCTCCTGACGGTCGAGAAGCCCGAGCACGACCAGGTGAAGCACCACGACGCGGGTCTCGAATTCCATCCGCCCGAGCAGGAGCACGTGCGTGAGGGCGTGCGGGTCCTCTGCGAGAAGGTCAACGCGTTCTGCGCCGATCTGCGCCTCGACCAGTTCTGGCTGCACTTCGAGGGCCGCTCCACCGAGGACGGCAGGACGGAACTCATCGAGATCAATCCGCGCTTCGGCGGCGGCATGATCCCGGCGGCGGTCCGCGAGATCAGCGGAATAGACCCGATCGAGGCCGTCGTCTCCATGGCACTCGGCGAATTCAAGCTCGACGGGCCGATGCCCCTTCGCGAACGGCCGGTCGTCGGCTGGATCGACATGGAGGGCGACGAACTCGGCACCGTCGAGGTCAGCACCACAGAAGACGATCTGCGCGAACTGCCCGGCATGGTCGGCGCACAAATCACCAACGGATACCGGATCACCGACCTGGAGCAGGAGAACTTCTTCCTCCGCTTCGCGGTCACCGCCGATTCTGTGAGTCAGTTGCGTGAACGCGTGGAGACCGTCCGGAACAAGATTGATTACCGCATCACAAGCGAGGGGGGCGAGTGAGTACTGACACAACGGCCTGGGCGTACACCGGTCGGCGATACACCATGTATCGCTTCCCGACGGATGTGGCACACGACCTGAAGGCGTTGAACACACCCGACAACTGGCATGCGCTGCTCGCGTGGGTCGAGGACCTGGTGTGGATGGCCGGCTGCGTGCTGCTGTGCGTCTACGGCTCGTACTGGTTCTATCCCCTGGCGGCACTCATCATCGGTGCCAGGCAGCGCGGTCTGTCCACGATTCTGCACGACTGCGCGCACGGGGTGGGGATAAAGAACCGCGCGCTGCAAATGACCGTCGGTACGGTGCTGACCGCATACCCGATCTTCCAGCAGCATTACGCGTACAAGGTGTCGCACGTCTATACCCACCACCCGCGTCTCGGCAGCCCCGACCTCGATCCGGATCTGCGGTTCTTCATCGAGCAGGGCGCCTATAAGCAGTCCCCGGCACCGTCGTACATCCGGCGGGTCGTCCTCATGCCGATCTTCGGCTCGCAGACCTGGGCCTACATCCGCTACCTCATCCGCAATCGCTACCGGGTGCTCACCGGCGCGGAGAAGACGGCCGCCCCCACCAATCCCGTGCAGCGGCGCAAGCGCATACTCGACGGGCTCGGCTTCTGGGTGTTCTGGGCGACCGTCTCCGGCGCGGCCTGGTACGGGGACTGGCTCTTCGAACTGCTGCTCTTCTGGGTCATTCCTTACTTGACGAGTTTTCAGATTCTGGGCTGGTACATCGAGTTGTCGGAGCACACGCCTCTGGTGCGCGACTCCTCCGTCGACCTCTACATGACGCGCAACCGCAAGAGCCGCCTCTGGGAGCGGCTGCTCACCGGGATCCACAACGACCACTTCCACCTGGAGCACCACCTCGACCCGCGCACGCCCTTCTACAAGCTGCCCCAGGCGCGCGAGATACGGATGAGAGACCCCAAGTACGTAGAAGTGGACGCCCAGTTCGGCGGCTTGTGGCACCGCGGCCCGCAGGGGCAGCCCAGTGCGATCACCGCCATCGTCCGCTCCATGGTCCGAGAAGAGGAGGACAACGGTGTCCCGGCCTGAGGTACCCGCACGAGGCAAGACATTCCGCGCCGCCGAGACGGCGGCCATCCACGGCGGATACGAGTGGCGGCTCGGCATCACCCCGCCGGTCGTCACGCCGATCTTCCAGACCTCCGCCTACGAACTGCCCAGCGCGGCCGACGCGGCCGGGATCTTCGACCTCCAGCAGGACGGGCACGCCTACACACGGCTGAACAACCCCACCTGCGACGTGCTCGAAGAGCGCATGGCCGCCGTGGACGGGGCCGCGGCCGGGCTCGCCGTCGCCTCCGGGCAGGCGGCGATCTCCCTCGCGCTGCTCAACCTCTGCCAGGCGGGCGACAACATCGTCAGCTCCAACGAGCTGTACGGCGGCACCTGGAACCTGCTCGCCAACACCTTCAAGCGGTTCGGCATCGAGACCCGCTTCGTCAGTCCCTCGGACCCGAAGAACTTCGCCGACGCCACGGACGAGCGCACCCGCTGCTACTTCGGCGAGACCCTGCCCAACCCGCGGCTGAGCGTCTTCCCCATCGAGGCCGTCGCCGAGCTGGGCGAGCAGGCGGGCGTACCGCTGATCCTCGACAACACGATGGTCCCGTACGTCTGCCGGCCCATCGAACACGGCGCCCACATCCTGGTCTACTCCGCCACCAAGTACATCGGCGGCCACGGATCGACCCTCGGCGGGCTCATCCTCGACTCGGGGCGCTTCGACTGGGAGGCCCACGCGGACAGGCACCCGCTGCTCACGCAGCCGGACGCGGCCCACGGCGGCGCGGTGTGGACGCGTACCGGCAAGGGCCTGGACAGCCCGCTCGGCCGCAGCAGCTATCTGCTCAAGGCCCGCGAGACGCTCCTGCGTGACCTCGGCCCCTGTCTCAGCCCCTTCAACGCCTGGCTGCTGCTCCAGGGCCTGGAAACCCTCCACCTGCGGATGCGCGCCCACGGCGAGAACGCGACCGCGGTGGCCGCCTTCCTCGCCTCCCACCCCAAGGTCGGCGCGGTACGCCACCCCAGCCTCGCCACCGGCGAGGAAGCCCGGCTCGCCGCACGCTACTTCGGCGGCAACGGCGGGCCGCTCGTCCAGTTCGAGCTGACCGGCGGACGCGAGGCAGGCTGCCGGTTCATCGAGTCCCTTCAGCTGATCTCCCACGTGACCAACGTCGGCGACGTGCGCTCGCTCGCCACCCACCCGGCGTCCACCACGCACGCCCAGCTCCCCGAGCAGGAGCAGCTGGCCGCCGGGGTCACCCAGGGATCCATCCGGCTGGCCGTCGGCGTCGAGCACATCGACGACCTGCTGGCCGACCTCGGTCAGGCGCTGGACGGCTCATGACCCGCCCGCTCGTCGCCCTCGCGTGCTCGGCCGAGACCTGGGACGAGGTGCCCCACGACGCCGTACGCCACGCCTACGTCGCCGCGCTGGAGGACGCGGCCGAGTGCACCGTCGCCCTCATCCCGGGGCCCGGCCACACCTTCGTCGACCAGCTGGACCGGTTCGACGCGGTGGTGCTCGGCGGCCACGAGACGAACGTGGCCCCGGAGCGGTACGCGGCGACGGACGGGCCGGGCCCGTTCGACACCGACCGCGACACGCTGGCGCTCGCGGTGATCCCGGCGGCCGTCGAGGCGGGCCTGCCGCTCCTCGGCATCTGCCGGGGGCTGCAGGAGCTGAACGTCGCCCACGGCGGCACCCTGCGCGTCGTCGACGGCCACCGCGAGGACCTCTCACTCCCGCGGGACGAGCAGTACCTGCCCGCACACGCAATACGGATCAACGCGGACGGAACGCTGTACGAGCTGACCGGCCGCGCCGCCTCGGCACGGGTGAACTCTCTCCACGGCCAGGCCATCGACCGTCTGGGGCCGGGGCTTCGGATCGAGGCGCAAGCCCCCGACGGTGTCATCGAAGCGGTATCCGTCACCGACAGCCGTGCCTTCGCGCTAGCCGTGCAGTGGCATCCCGAGTGGTATGCCACCACGGACCGGCTCTCCAGGAAGATCTTCCGCGCTTTCGGTGACGCTGCCCGGAAACACGCGGCGGGCCGCTGACTTCTGGAGGACAAGACCTTGAACGCGTTTCCCGTCACCGAGGACCACAGGACCGCCACCTACGGCGTCCCCGCGCATCTCAGCCGCCATCTGAAGATCGCCACTCTCTTCACTCCGGAATATCCGCTCGTTCTGGAGTCGGGCCGCTCGCTCTCCCATGTGCAGGTCGCCTACGAGGAGTACGGAACCCCCTCACGCCACCGCGACAACACGGTGTTCGTCTGCCACGCCCTGACCGGGGACTCACACCCGGCACGGCACGACCCGGACGACATCCCCGGCTGGTGGGACGTGATGGTCGGGCCCGGCCGCCCGATCGACACCGACACCTTCCACGTCGTGAGCGCCAACGTCCTCGGCGGCTGCGCGGGCACCACGGGCCCCCTCTCACCGGGGGAGACGGGCCGCCCGCTGGGCCCCGACTTCCCCGAGGTCACGGTCGCGGACATGGTCACCGTGCACCGGGCACTCCTCGCCCACCTCGGCATCGAACGGCTGTACTCGGTGGTCGGCGGCTCGCTCGGCGGCATGCAGGCGCTGGAGTGGCTGCTGCGCCACCCCGGCGACGCCCGGCGGTTCGTGCTCATCGGCACGGCGGCCGGGCTCACCACCGACGGCCTCGCGGCCCACGCGATCAGCAGGGCGGCGATCCGCTCCGATCCCTGTTTCGACGGCGGACGTTACGTGGACGACCTCATCGGGCCGGGGCCGCGGGATGGCCTCGGCATCGCGCGGATGGTCGCCCACCTCACCTATATGTCGCCCGAATCGCTGGAGAGCAAGTTCGGGCGGGCCGTCCAGCCCGGCCGTGAACCCACCGGCCCGGCCCACGGCCGGTATGCCATCGAGCGCTACCTCGAACACCAGGCCCGCAAGTTCGTGGACCGCTTCGATGCCAACAGCTATCTCCATCTGACGACCGCGATGGACCGGTTCACCGCCTTCGAGCGCCCGCACGCCATCGCACCGGAGAACGATCCGGCGGTCCACGTGTTCAGCTTCGCCTCGGACCGGCTTTTCGGCCAGGAAGTCACCAACGCGCTCCTGGCGCAGTTGACGGCCACCGGCCTCACGACGGTCACCCACCACCGGGACACCACCTCGCCCGCCGGTCACGACGCCTTCCTGCTCAACGTCCCCGGATATCTGCGGGAGATGCGAGCCGTGCTCGCCGAACCGTCGGCCGTGTGACACCGACCGTTTCACGCCATTCCATCCATCATCCGCAACGTCTGTAGGGACATGCCGTGACTGAGAACGCGCCGACAGTACTGGACGCACAGGGCGGGGACCTGAGAAGCCTCCCCGACCGGGAATTCCTCGACCTGGGCACCTGTGTGAACCGCTACGGCCCGCCGCCCGCGGTGGAAACCGCCTTGCGCTGCATCAAGCCGGAACACCTTCTCGCGCACCCCTACGGGGACGAGGAGAGGTTCACCGAGGCCTATGCGGAGTTCATGGGCGCGTCGCCGGACCGGCTGATACCCGGGCGGGGAATCACCGAATTCATCCGCGTCCTCGCCCAGCTCCTCCCCACCGAGCAGGTCGCCGTCGTCACGCCCGACTACACCGACACCATCCGCCGGTTCCCCGTGCATCTCGACCCGCCGTCGGGAACCGCGGAGACGGCCCAATCGCGCCTTGAGCGCGTGGAGTTGGGGATGCGGACCCGGCCGTACGTATTCCTGTCCAATCCGAACAATCCGCTGGGCTTCTATCTGCACCGCGACGACCTGATGGAAATCTGCCGGGCCAACCCGGATTCGGTGCTGATCGTCGACGAGGCGTACATCGAGTTCCTGCCCGATCACGCCGAACTCTCGATGACGCAGAGCGGCCTTTCCAATGTCGTGGTGCTGCGCTCCCCGAACAAGTTCTTCGGCATCGCCGGCACGCGCACCGGGGCGCTGTGGACGTTGAACCCCGACATCTTCCGCAGGGTGGCCGAGCGCAAGCTCAACTGGACGCTCTCCCACGTCGACGCCGTCCTCGCGATCGCCGCTTTGGGCGAGACCGAGTGGGCCGAGCACACCCGGTCCGCCCTGCTGGCCAACGCCCTCGGCCTGGAGGAGATCCTCGGCGACCGCTTCCCCGGCCTGGTGCGCGGCGTACCCGTCCACTACCGCTTCATCGCCACCGACGACCCCATCGCGGACCACCGCTTCTTCCTCGACCACGGGGTGGCCGTGCGGGCCCTCGACGGCCGGCAGCCGGGGCGGGTCTCCGGGCTGCGCATCACGGCGCCCACCGCCGCGGAGCTCGCGAACCTCAAGGACTCCCTGGCCCGGTGACCGGCCTGGCCGACGTGACGGTCGAGTCGGCGACAACACGAAGAGCCGGGGGCGTTTTTGCCCCCGGCTCTCGGCTTGCCCCGGAACTCACGTCGCGGTCGGCCTGCGCTCGTCGATCAGCGCGGCGATGTCCGCGATGCTCAGGTCGCCGACGAGTTCGCTCATCTCCACGTTGACCGAGGTCTCCTGGAGGATGCGGAACTGCAGGGCGACCGTCTGCAGGGAGCCCGCGCCGAGCTGGCGCGGGGTCCGTGTGTCGACCTCCTCGGACTCGGGCAGCTGCATGACCTTGCGGACCGTGGCCCGCAGGTTCTCCAGCGTGGCGGGGGAGGCTTCGACGCTCTTCTGCACTTCGGTGACTCCTTCATGGATGTGGGCTCGCAGCAGGACGCACATCCGCAGCCCGGACACGCTCGACGCCAGCAGATAGAGCCCGCCGTCCCGGATGGTGCCCGCGGACCGCTGGTCGGCGAGGTTGATCAGCGGGTCCGCGGCGAAGCAGTGCCCGACCCTGGCGATGTTCGAGGTGTCCAACTGGGACTGGGCGAACCCGGCCTGCACCTCCTTCATCGTCACGACGGGGAGGAAGATGTTGTTGTGCAGCAGGCCGTCGATCGCCTCGATGCCGATACCGGCCTCGGCGAAGAGCTGTTCGTTGGCGGCTCTGGCCAGATCGGCGCTGATCTCGTTGCCCCGGCCCAGCGCGGCCGGGTCCTGGGACGACGCGTCGGCGACCCACTCGTAGGACTCCGGGGCGCCGGCCACCCGCCGGGAGATGAGGCAGCTCGCCGCCCCGTCGCTGAACAGCGCGAAGTCGGTGAGCCGCTCGGATTCGGCGGCCACCCGGTCCGCCGTGATGACCAGTACGGTCCGGTGGCGGCCCGAAGCGACCATCCCGGCGGCCACGCGCAGCCCGGAGAGCATGTTCGCGCAGCGGTTCAGCGTGACGCCGGTGACCGGCACGGGGCCGAGTCCGAGCCCGCCGAGCACCGACGCGATCAGCTCGCCGTGCGCCTCGACCTCGGCGGGGAACGTGGTGGAGCACAGGACGAGCGCGTCGACCCCGGACGGCTCGACGCCCGCCGCGCGCAGGGTCCGGCGGCCCGCTTCCACCGCGAGGGCGGCCGTGTCGAGCGCCGTGGTGTGCACCGCGCCCCAGCCCCACATATCGGCGTCGGGCATCATCTGCCGCTCGTCGATGAAATCGGCGAAACCCTTGATGTCGGTGTGGTCCACCTCGGTCTCGCCGAGCACGTACCTGGGTGCGCGCAGAACCACACCGGTGGTGTCATCCAATGTCAATTCACCCCAGCCGCTCGCGCAGGAATTCGGCGATCACGTCGAACGCCTTCCTGGAGGTGTCGAGGATCGACGACAGGGCCAGGAAACCGTGCGGAAGATCCGCATAGCGGTGGTACTCCACCGGTACGCCCGCGCGTGAGAGCGCGTCCGCGTACGCTTCGCCCTCGTCGTGCAGCGGACAGAACTCCGCCGTCATCATCAGCGTCGGGGGAAGCCCGCTGTGATCGGCCGCCTTGAGCGGTGAGGCGTAAGGGGAATCGCCGTCGGCGGGCTCGGAGAGGTAACGGCTCCAGAACCATTCGGACGAATGGGCGTTGAAGAACATGGGGTCTTTGTTGTCGCTCATGGACTTCGTCACCGCGTCGTTGGCCATCGGCGGGTAGACGAGCACCTGGGCGGCGATCGCCGGACCCTTCTCGTCCCGGGCCATCAGGGCCATCGCCGCGGCGAGGTTGCCGCCGGAGCTGTCCCCCGCCAGGCCGATGCGCGCACTGTCGCCACCGAGCTGTGAGGCGTTCTCGCCCACCCACTTCACGGCGGCGTAGCAGTCGTCGATGGCGGCCGGGAACGGGTGCTCGGGCGCCAGCCGGTAGCCCACGGACACGATCACGCAGGGGACCTTGCCGGCCAGCGCGCGGCAGATCGCGTCCGATGTGTCGAGCGAGCCGACGACCCAGCCGCCGCCGAAGAAATACATCAGGACGGGGAGCGGGCCCTCGCTCTCGCTCTTCGGACGGTAGACCCTGAGCGTCAGGGGGGCGGTCGGACCCGGGATATCCAGATCGAATACCTCTGCAGGCTGTTCGTGCCAATCCCAGTTCTCGGCCTCGGTCTCCCGATCCGCTTTCCGGGCCTGGTCCACCGACATTGTGTAAAGCGGCGTGAACCCGGTGGCGACACGATAGTCCCGGACTCCCGCAACGGTCGGATCAAGCGGCATTCAAACTCTCCCAGTCGTCTTCACGTTCAGCTCGTTCGCGGGGTATCAAGAAACACTCGAACCAGCATCAAGAGTGGCACGGCGGGGGTGCACGCCGGGGTAAACGAGATGCGTAGCCGCAGGGGAGAAAGGTCAACACGATGTGTCCCCGCGAATGCGCTTGTCGCGGACTCCCGTTGTGTCGAAGCGGTCGTAGCGTCCCTTTCGATGCGGCAGACCGGTTGCCGGTCAGTACCGCCCCCTATACGGCGGTCCGCTCCGGAACAACCGATTGAAAGGAAACCGTCACATGACCACCATGCAGGCCTGTCCGGAGTGTGAGGACCAGGTACAGATCAGCCAATCGGCGCGGCTCAACGAGATCATCGATTGTGCGGGCTGCCGAAGCGAGCTAGAGATCGTGGCGTTGAGTCCGGCGGTGCTCGCCCTCGCGCCCGAGGTCGAAGAGGACTGGGGCGAGTAGCACGTGGCCGGCGCGGCCGGCCGAGAGGCCGGCGACCGGCGTAGGGGCGGTGCGTGGCGTGCGGTGTCGCGCCACGCCGCGCCCCGGTGCGCGCAGGCGACCAGAGCCTTCCGTCCGGAGACCGTTCCGACATACGAACTGGAGCACGCGTGAGTACCGAGGCAACCGACCGGTCAGGCGTCGACGAGCCACGCTTCCGTGACACTCTGCGCGGCCTGCCCCGCCGGGTCTGGATCATCAGTCTCGGCAGCCTGATCCTCCAGGTGGGCAGCTTCCTGCCCGTGTTCATCGTGCTCTACCTGACCCAGCGCGGGCACTCCGCGGGGGCCGCGGGGCTCGTGCTGGGCGCGGCCGGTCTCGGCAGCGTGCTCGGCAACGTCATCGGCGGTTATCTCGCCGACACCATCGGCAGACGCCCGGCCATCCTGCTGTCCGTCGTGTCCACCTCCGGGCTGACCGCGCTCGTGCCGTTCGTCGCACCGCTCCCGGCCATCGTCATCGTGGTCGGGCTCATCGGCGTGACGTCACAGATCCACCGGCCTGCGATGGCCGCGGTGCTGGTCGACGCCGTGTCGGGCACCAAGCAACGCCTCGCCGCCTTCGGCGTGTTGCGGTTCGCGATGAACATCGGCGCCGCCCTCGGCGGCGTACTCGGCGGCGTCGTGGCCAGCATCTCGTACGTGGGGCTCTTCCTGGGCGAGGCCACCGCGCTGCTGCTCTTCGGCCTGCTCGTGGCGCTGCTGCTGCGGGACACCAATCCGCCGAAGACCGACCCCGAGGACGCGGAGAAGCAGGCGGAGGTGGCGATCGGGTACCGGCAGGCGCTCGCCGACCCCACCCTCGTGCGGTTCCTGCTGATGACCGTGTTCGCCATGTTCGTCTACATCCAGACCACCGTCGGCCTGCCCCTGCACGTCAGCGACGTGGGCCTGAACGAGCGCCACTTCGGTCTCCTCATGGGCCTCAACGGCCTGATGGTCGTGGTGCTCGAACTCCCCATCATCAGCGTGATCTCGCGGTTCCGGCCGGAGTACGTACTGGCCGTGGGCAACCTGTTCACCTGTGTCGGTCTCACGCTGACCGGCTTCACGAGCGGGATGGGCCTGCTGGCCGCGGCGGTACTGATCTGGACGTTCGGCGAGATCGTGTACTCCTCCATCGTCCAGGCCCACCTGGTGAGTCTGACCCCGCCCGGCATGGTCGGGCGCTACCAAGGGCTGTACGGCGCCGCCTACACGGTCGGCACGGGCGCGGGGCCGGTCATCGGCGGTGCCGTGTACGCGTTCGCCCCCTGGACGCTGTGGACCATGACCGGCGTGCTGGGGCTGCTGAGCGCCCTGCTCTGTCTGCGGCTGCGGGCCCCGGCCGTACCGGCGGCGGACGCAGCGAAATCTGACCCTCCAATGGCGAAACAACAGGAGACAACCAGTGAGTGACTTCGAAGGACTCGTCGCGATCGTCACCGGCGGTGCGCAAGGAATCGGTCTGGCCACGGCGAAACTGCTCAAGAGCAGGGGCGCCTCGGTCGCCGTACTCGACCTCAAGCCGGACGGCCTGCCGGACGGCATCATGGGCATCGAGGCCGACGTCAGCGACGACGCCCAGGTCAAGGCGGCGGTGGACGCCGTCGTCGAGCGCTTCGGCAGGCTCGACGTGGTGGTGAACAACGCCGGCATCCCCGCCGTCGGCGACGTCGCCGCCAACGGTGACGACGAGTGGCTGCACGTACTGAACGTGAACGTGGTCGGCATGGTCAGGGTCTCCCGGCACGCGCTGCCGCATCTGCGGAAGTCTCCCGCGGCGGCGATCGTCAACACCTGCTCGATCGTGGCGTGGGCCGGGCACCAGATGCGTGCGCTGTACTCGACCAGCAAGGGCGCGGTGTACTCCCTGACGCTGGCCATGGCGGCGGACCACGCCCGCGAGGGCATCCGGGTCAACTGCGTCGCCCCGGGCACCACGGACACCCCGTGGGTGGAGAAGCAGCTGAACGGGACCGCGGACCCGGCGGCCGCGCGGGCCTCCATGGAGTCGTTCCTGGCGCCGGGCCGGCTGGTGACGGCCGACGAGGTGGCGGGCGCGATCGCCTACCTGGCGAGCCCGCTCTCCAGCGCTTCCGTGGGCACGATGCTCGCCGTGGACGGCGGCCAGCACGGTCTGCGGCTGCGCCCCAAGGACCAGCAGCACCTCATCGGCCGCTGACCCCCACGCAGAAGGACCCCGCTCGTTCGGAGCGGGGTCCTTCTGCGTGGGCGGGTCCTTTTCCGTGTGCGGGACCTTCTGCCTGATGAGGACGCGGCGGCGGTCACCGCAGGGAGTGCACTTGCTCCCGCACCTTGGACGGGTCGCCCGGCCAGAGCCGGAACTCCCCGATATCCGGGCGCATGATCACGGCCGCGACGGTCCGCTCGCGCCGGATGTCGCCGTTGTCCGGCACGAGGATCGGTGGCGTCGACAGGAGCCGGTGGTGGCCCGCGGTGTCACCCGGCTCGGGGACGCCCGCCTCTCGCACCGTCTCCAGGCGCCGCCGCGAGGAGTTCTTGGCGAAGATGTTGATCTCGTCCCGGTCGGCGAAGTCCGGGTCCAGGAAGTGGTTCGTGTGCGACAGGTCATCGCCTTCGAGTACGCGCCGCTCCGCGCCCAGGGCCTCCACACATACGGCCCGCCGCTCGCCGCAGACCATGAACGACCGCGAGCTGGCCAGCGGCAGGTCGCAGAGCATCCGGACGGCCTCGTCGACACTGTCGGCGCTGTCCAGGACGTGCCGGATCGCCAGATACGGCGGTACTCCCGGCGCCCACTCGCCGCCGAGGACGAGGTTGAGGCCGACGGCGACGCCCGCGTCGTTGACGCCGAGGTAGCCGAGGAGGCCGCCGAAGCTGAGCACCAGGGAGCGGCGGCGCGGTCCGGTGACCGACAGGACGGCGATCTGGTCGTCGAGGTCGCCGTTCAGGTCCACCGTCTGCGCCAGCACGGGCCCGCCCCTGACCGAGGCGTACGTGGTGCAGTCCCCGGCGGTGACACGGCTGTAGCCCAGCAGCTCGCGGCGGAGCTGCAGCAGCCAGGCCGCGTCGCGGTCGATTCCGGCGCCGACGGCGAGGCCGTCGGTCTCCTCGGCGAGGTCCGGCAGCGCGGCGACGACGGCGTCGCGGTGGGCGGCGATGTCCGGGCGCAGCGAGTCGAGGTCCACCGGCCGGTCGCCGAGGTGGCCGAGGCGGGCGAGCGAGTCGTCGAGGAAGCCGCGGAGCCGCCCGGCAAGCGCGCGCCCGTGGGCGATCCCCCGGGCGCGCGGCGAACCGGACAGCTCAAGGAGCGGCACGCTGTTCACGCGCACGGGTTGACTGCCCTGCCGAGCCGGTTCAACTGGTCCTTGACCGACGCCCATTCGGCGCGCAGGACCGAGTAGTAGATCGCGTCGCGGCGCCTGCCCTCGGGCATGGGGTTGAAGCTGCGCATGACGCCTTCCTCGTAACCGCCGATCTTGCGCAGTCCGGCGCGGGCCTGGGCGTTGAGGACGTCGGTCTTGAACTCGACGCGCTCGGCGCCCATGTCCTCGAACGCGTGCTGGAGCAGCAGGTACTTGACCCAGCGGTTGATGCCCTTGCCCTGGAAGTCGACACCGAGCCAGGACCAGCCGATCTCGAGGCGGCCGTCGGCCTCGGCGAGATTGCCGTAGCTGGAGCTTCCGGCGACCTGGCCGGTGCTCTTGTCGACGATCACGTAGACCGCGCGCTTGCCGCTCTTCTGGTCGGCGAGCATGGCCTCGAAGAAGGCGTCGAAGTCGGCGTCGCTCTCCACGCGGGAGACGAAGTACGTCCAGATCTGGGAGTCGAACGCGATTTTGCGGATGGGTTCACGGTCGTCCTCCGAGATCGGATGGAGTTCGACGTGCTCGTTCTCAAGAAGTGCGGAGGCGCTTTCGCTCCAGGCGGTGCGGGTCACGGAACTCATCCCTTCTGGGCGGTCGGCTGGGGGGCGTGGGGCCGGAGGGCGTCGACGACATCGCCGAGGGTGCGCATGCGCGAGAGGTCGTCCTCGGTGAAGTTGTCCAGGCCGACCTCGGCCGCCTTGCACAGGGAGGTCAGGAACAGCACCTTGTTGAGGGAGGTGAGCCCATAGGTCTGCACAAGGTCCTCGTCGCGGTCGAGGCTCGCGGGCTCGGGGTGGTCGCGCAGCACCTGGGAGAGCTTCTCGCGGGCCAGGGTGTCCAGGTCAGTGGGCATTGATACCTGCCTTCGGGTTGTCGATGTCATCGCGGTAGCGGTCGGCGATGCGCTTGCGGATCGGTTTGAACTGAGAGGTGAGAAGCCCGTTGTCGACGGTGAACGGTTCGTCGGCGACGATCACGCGGGTGATGCGCTCATCGGCTTCGGACGCGGCGTTGACCGAGGCGAGGGCCTGACCTATCGCGGCGGTGTCGACCGGGCCCGGGTGGGGGGAGACGACGGCGACGAGACCGGCCTGGCTCGGGCAGTACAGGACGCACTCGGCCACCGCGCCCGTGTCACGGAAGCGGGTCTCGACGGGCCTGACGATGATCTTCTTGCCGTTGTCGAGGACGATGACGTCGTCGGAGCGGCCGAGGATGTACAGGAATCCGTCCTCGTCGAGGCGGCCGAGGTCCCCGGTGCGCACGACGCCGCCCGCCTTGAACATCTTCTCGCTGTCGCCCGGGGCGGCGTAGGTGTACGCGGTGTTGACCGGGTGGTCGCTGCGGACGCAGACGACGCCCTCCTCGTCGATGAGGATTTCCTTGCCGTCGAGCGGCCGGCCCACGCTGCCCTCACGGTGGGCGCCCGGGTGGTTCTTGGTGGCGATGCAGGTTTCGTTGAGGCCGTAGCCCTCGAAGAGGGGCAGCCCGACCTCGCCGAAGAACTTGAGCGTGGTCGCGTCGGCGGGGGCCGAGCCCGTCCACAGGTAGCGGACGCGGTCACCGAAGAGTTCGGCGGCCGCCGCGGCGGGTTCGGCGCCCGCGGCGATGCCCGCCTCCAGGTGCCGCTTCGCGCTGTCGAAGAAGGCCGGGACGCCCATGACGACGGTGGGGCGCACGGACGACATCACCGCGAAGACCGACTGATAGGTCGTGATGGTGAAGTCGTGGCCCCAGTACAGCGCCGAGTAGAGCCAGTAGCGCTGCTGGAGCAGCGAGAGCGGCAGGAACGAAAGGATGACGTCGCCCGGCCGGTGGTCGAACAGGCTCTGCACGGCGCGCAGCGACGAGTCGATGCTGCCGACGGTGGCCTCAAGTCCCTTGGGGGCCCCGGTGGAGCCGGAGGTGAACTTGACGGTGGAGCACTCCTCGGCGCCCCACTCGGCCGGGTCGAACGCCTCGGTGATCTCCTCATCGGCGTAACCGGCGACCGCCGAGATCGGCACCGCCCGGGAGGGGGCGTCATCGGCCAGCGGGGCGTCGGTGAAGAGCAGGTCGAGGCCGTAGCGCTCGATCAGTTCCGTGTCGGGACGGAACTTGCCGGGTTCAAAACCGGCCGTCTGCGCCTTGAGCATGAGGGCGGCGATGTCGAGCAGCACCCACTCGAGGCGGTTGGCCGACAGGATGCCGATGCGGTCGCCCGCGCCGACACCCCGGCGGCGCAGCGCCCCGGCGACGGCCCTGGCCCGGTCGTGGAACTCGGCGAGCGGCAGGGTGGTGCGGTGCCCGAGGCCGGTGACGGTGAGGACACCGTCGTGGGCCGGCCGCGTGGCGATGACGCGGTTGATGAGGGATTCGGTCATCGCTGCTCGTCTGTGGTGAAGAAGCGGGTGCCCGAGAGGGTGCAGCGGCTGCCGGGCTCGACGAGGTCGGCCGTCTCGGGCCAGGTGGCGATCGCCGGGATGCCGAGCGCGCCGGCCAGCTTGGCCGAGAAGCGCGGCATCAGGGGCGCCGCGGCGGTGGCGAGGAGGCGGGCCGCGGCCAGTTCGAGCGCGAGGGCGGTACGGGCCTCGGAGCTCCACCTGTCGGCCTTGGCCAGGGGGGCCTGCTGACGGGAGAAGGCGCGGACGTCGGTGACGATGCCGTCGAGCGCGGCCGCGGCGGACCGCAGCGAGAACCCCTCGGGGTTGAGCGCGGCGGTGACCTCGTCGAGCCGCAGCGAGAGGCGGGCCAGGAAGGCGGTGTGCTCGCTGGTCCAGGTGCCCGCGTCGGGGGCGACGCCGTCGAAGTGGGTGTCGATCCGCTCGCCGAGACCGGTGAGCCACCCCTCCCACTCGCCGACCAGGTTCTCGGTGCGGGCGCGGTCGAACTCGGCGCGCCGGAAGTCGGTGCGCTCGCCCTCGGGGCGGGTGCGGGAGAGGTAGTAGCGGACGGCGTCGACGCTGTCGGGGGTGAGGATCTCCTTGCCCCAGATCGCGTGCCGCCTGCTGGTGGAGAACTTCTCGCCCTCCAGGAGGTAGAACTCGTTGACGTGGTAGTCGATGTCGGGGTTCCACCCGGGGAAGGCCAGCCGGTACAGGACCGGGTAGAGGATCGCGTGGTAGAAGCTGTTGTCGTAGCCGAAGAAGTGCACGATCTTCCAGTCGGCGGACGGCTCCTCCCGCGACCAGTCCTTGCCCGCACCGGCGCCCAGCCGCTCGATGCCGTGGAGGAAGCCGTAACTCATCTCGGGCCAGACCCAGATGACCTGTCCGCCCAGGTCGTCCTCGGCGGGCCGCACTCCCCAGTCGGAGGGGTGGGAGACCGGCAGGTCGAGCGTCTCGCGGGCGAAGACGCGCTCGGCCAGCTCGCGCAGCCGGGCCGGGACCCGGCCGAGCCGGTGGTGGTCGGCGACGGCGTCGGCGAACTCGTGCAGCGGCAGCGTGTAGCGCTCGACCTCGGTGTGCTTGGGCGCGTCGCCGCTGATGCCGGAGGCCGGGTCGACGAGGTCGGCGACGAGGTTGGGCTCGCCGCACTCCTCGCAGATGTTGCCGCCGGCGCGGTGGGAGCAGCCCGGGCAGGTGCCGCCGACGTTGACCTCGTACAGGTACTCGCCGGTCTTGGAGTCGGCGAGGGCGGGCGTCGCCTTGGGGGCGACCTGGCCGGACTCGACGAGGCGGGAGAAGAAGCTCTGGAGGCCTTCGGAGTAGCCCTCGTCGACGCTGGTGACCGAGTACTGGTCGACCTCGATGTCCATCGCCTTGAGCGTCGCGGCGATCTCGGCCGAGAAGTGGGCGGCGACCTCGGCGGGCGTGGAGCCCTCGCGCTCGGCGACGGCCCCGACGTAGCTCTGGAAGTCGTCGCTGCCGGTCAGGTGCCAGGCCTGGTTGCCGCTCAGGCGCTGGTAGCGGACGTAGACGTCGGCACCGAGGTAGGGGCCCGAGAGGTGGCCGAGGTGGAGGTCGCCGTTGGGGGTCGGCGGGGTGGAGAACACGAAC
>NZ_WMBF01000478.1:0-4835 GCF_019400875.1 Streptomyces anatolicus
CGAGAACGGTTGTTCCGGGGGGTGGTCCGGGCGTCGATTCGGACATCGAGGGGAAACCGTTTCGCAATGAGGTTCCGCTTCTCTGAAGAGGTACGGCTCGGCTGTCTGCGAGGGGTCGGGAATGCGTCTGCGGTGGGTCTGCGATGCGTGCGCCTGCGCGCGCCTGCGTGCGTCCGCGATGCGTCTGAGATGTGCCGATTGACCACGCTCGCACCCGAACCTACCTTCGTCAACAGAGGCACTGCCGCACACGCATACCGACAGCCGCGTACGCTCCGTGCGCTCACCGGCACGAAGCGTCCGCGCGTTCCTTCCGTATGTTCCGTCCGTACGTTCCGTCCGCTCGATCCGCCTGCCCGACCCGTCCGCACGTTCCGCCCGCACGTTCCGCCCGCGTGGTCCGCCCGCGCGGCCGTCCCCGTCCCGACGTCCCGGCGCGTCGCCGGTATCGCTCGTCCCCGGCCCCCGGCCGGTCCCTGCTCACCACGCATGAACTTGGGGCCTGCTCATGGACGTCTCCTTCCTCGGCGGACCGCACCCACAACGAGGTGTCGGTGTCGTTGCCCCTTTCGACTTCGCCCTCGACCGCGAACTGTGGCGCTGGGTCCCGGACGAGGTCTCCCTCCATCTGACCCGCACCCCGTACGTGCCGGTCGAGGTCAGCCTGGACCTGGCGCGGCTGGTCAGCGAGCACGAGACGCTCGCCGATGCGGTGCGCGCGCTGACCGTCGCCGAGCCCGAAGTCCTCGCGTACGCCTGCACGTCGGGCAGTTTCGTCGGCGGCGTCGCGGGGGAGCGGGCGATGTGCGAGGCCATGACCCGCGAGGGCGCGGTCGCCGCGGTGACCACCTCCGGCGCGCTCCTGGAGGCCCTTGACGAACTGGGCGTCCGGCACATCGCGCTAGTCACCCCCTACACCTGGTCGGTGACGCAGGCCCTTGAGGAGTATCTGGCCGAGGCGGGCGTCTCGGTCGACGCCCGCGCCTACCTCGGTCTGACCCGGCACATCTGGAAGGTCTCCTACCGGGACGTGGCCGACATGGCGCGCCGCGCGGTCCGGGGCAGCGCGGACGCCCTCTTCATCAGCTGCACGAACCTCCCCACGTACGACGTGATCCCGCAACTGGAAGCGGAACTGCGCGTACCGGTGATCTCGGCGAACCAGGTGACGATGTGGTCGGCCCTGCGTCGGCTGGGTACGCGTGCGGTAGGGCCTTATCAGGCACTGATCGACCCGGGGGCGCGGCCGGGCGCGAGCGCGCTGGACCCGCCGCCCCCACAGGGCCTGCCCGAGGGACCACCCGCGGGACCACCCGCAGAAGGAGGAGGCTGGACGTGACGGCACTCGGATTTCTCTACCCGGGGCACTCGGCCGAGGACGACTATCCCCGCATGGAGCAGATGCTCGGCAGCGATGTCCGGCTCCAGGTCGTCCATACGGACATCGGCGAGGACGCGCACCGGGTCGACGCGCTCCTGGAGATGGGCTCGGCGGCGCGGCTCGCCGCCGGCGTCGAGGAGCTGCGGCTCTCCGGCGCGGAGGCGGTGGTCTGGGCGTGCACCAGCGGCGGTTTCGTCCGCGGCTGGGAGGGCGCGCACGACCAGGTCCGCGAGCTCGCCCGGGCCGCGGGGATGCCCGCCTCCTCGACCTCGTTCGCCTTCGCCCACGCCGTACGTGAGGTGGGCGCGGGCAGCGTCGCGATCGCGGCGACGTATCCGGAGGACGTGGCCGGGCACTTCTCGGAGTTCCTGAAGGCGGCGGGCGTGGAGGTCGTCGCGGTGCGGGGCAGTGGCGTGATCACGGCGGCGGAGGTCGGGACGTGGGGCCGCGACGAGGTCCTCGCGCTGGCCCGCGACGGCGACCACCCGGACGCGCGGGCGCTGCTCCTGCCGGACACGGCCCTGCACACGGCGGCGTACGTACGCGACCTGGAGGCGGCGCTGGGCAAGCCGGTCCTGACGGCCAACCAGGTCACGGTCTGGGAGGCCCTGCGGCTCGCCGAGCGCCGGGTGAACGCGCCGGAGCTGGGTTCCCTCTTCACGAAGGAGCCGCTGGTGCAGGTCAAGGGGTGAGCCGGCAGGCCTGCACGGGGGCACCGCAGGCCCTCTCGGGGTCACCTCCTAGGGGCTGAGGATCAGCCTCACCACCGTTAACGTCTGGACCGATCCGGAGACGTAGTACAGGACGATGGCACCGTCGACCGTGGCCTCCCTGCGGTCGGGGTCGTCCCGTACGGGTGTCGAGCCGTGGCCATAGGGGTCCCGGCCGACGGTCCTGGCGAGGGCCGCGCGGAAGGCGTCGGCGTCGCCCATCTTGGCGAGGGTGTCGTCGGCGGGCGGCGCGTAGGTGACGCGGTGGCCCTTGCGGTGGCGAGGGCTCACGACGTGCCCCGCCTCTCGGCCTCGTCGGACGCCAGCCGGGCGAGCCGCTCCTCGGCGTCGGGATCGGGCACGGCCTCCAGCATCCAGTGCCGCATCACGGCGTGGATCTCGTCGACCCCGGCGGCGTTGATGGCCCGGTCGAACTCCGCGCGCCGCTCCTCGGGCAGGGCGGCGCGGATGTCCGGGAGGGTGTTGGGCACCTCGACCTCGACTCCGTCGACGAGGGTCTTCAGGGGATCAGCCATGGCGGCACGGTAACTGGCCCCGGGGCCCTCAGGGGTGTGGATCGGGGTGCGGTCAGGGGCCCTGATCCTGCTCGGGGAATAAAACGGAGCCAGCCTCCTGTTGACGCGCCCGTACCCACGTGACGTATGTACGCAGTGCAGGAGGCACCCCAGTGACAGTGGACCCGACCGGCGACGGCAACCGCGACGACGGCATCCGCGGGGTGCCGGGGGCCGACGATGAAGGCATCCGGGGGGTGCCGGGGGCCGACGATGAAGGCATCCGGGGTGAGCGGCACGGCTCCGCGCCCGTGCCGCTGTCCGTGCTCGACCTCGTCACGGTCGGCGCCGGGCGCACCGCCACCGACGCGCTGCGCACCAGCGTCGAGATCGCCAAGCTGGCCGAGGCGCGCGGCTTCCACCGCTACTGGGTGGCCGAGCACCACTCCATGCCGGGCGTCGCGTCTTCCTCCCCGGCCGTGATCCTCGCCCACCTCGCCGCCCACACCGAACGCATCCGGCTCGGCTCCGGCGGCGTCATGCTGCCCAACCACGCCCCGCTCGTCATCGCCGAGCAGTTCGGCACCCTGGAGGCGATGGCTCCCGGCCGCGTCGACCTCGGCCTCGGGCGGGCGCCCGGCACGGACGGCGCGACCGCGGCGGCCCTGCGCCGCGCGGACCGCCTGAACGAGGGCGCCGACGACTTTCCGCAGCAGCTCGCCGAGCTGATCCGCTTCCTGGACGACGACTTCCCCGACGGCCACCCCTACGGGCGTATCCACGCGGTCCCCGGCCCCATCCAGGCGACCTCGCCCGGCGGCGTCCAGTCCCCGCACCGCCCGCCGGTGTGGCTGCTCGGCTCCTCCGGCTTCAGCGCCCGCCTCGCCGGGGTGCTGGGCCTGCCGTTCGCCTTCGCGCACCACTTCTCGGCGCGGAACACGATCCCGGCGCTCGACCTCTACCGCGAGTCGTTCAAGCCCTCCGCGCTCCTGGATGCCCCCTACGCCCTCATCGGCGTCTCGGCGCTGGCGACCGACGACGAGAACGAGGCGCGCCGCCAGGTGCGGGCGGCGGCCCTGAACATGGTCCGCCTCCGCACGGGCCGCCCCGGCCTCGTCCCCACGCCGGAGGAGGCGGAGGCGTACGAATTCAACGAGATGGAGCGGGAGTTCGTGCAGAGCTGGAACTCCAACGTCATCCACGGCACCGCCGACCAGGTCCGCACGGGCCTGGACGACCTCGCGAAGCGGACGGGAGCGGACGAACTCATGATCACGGGCAACGCGCATGATGGCGGGGTCCGCCTGCGCTCGTACGGGCTTATCGCCGACGCGTATCACTTGCCGGGGGCATAGAGCCCCGTAAGGGGCGCGGGGAACGGCGCGAGCAACCAGCATGCGACCCGCACGGGGGCGGAGGCCGCCGCGGGCAGACGCGTCCGTGCGGGCCGAGCCTGGCTGGGCGCGCAGTTCCCCGCGCCCCTGCGGGGCGCGTTCCCGTACCCGGAGTCATAGGGCCCCGTCAGGGGCGCGAGGAACGGCGCGAGCAACCGAGATCCGACCCGCACGGCCGCGAGGCCTGCTACGGGCCGGGCCCCGCCCCCGCCGGGGCCCACTTGTGCCAGCGGGGAGAATGGAAGACGGCCGACGCCGCCCCGCGGCACCGCAGCGAACGAGGAGGAACCATGGCGGAGCCCCAGCGGCCCCGGACCGAACAGCGCATGCGCCCCGCGCCCCTGCTCTTCGAGCCGGCGGAGGCATCGGCCGACCCCGAGCACTTCTTCGACCTGGAGTCGATCGAGGACCCTCGCGAACTGCTCGCCCGCGCGACGGAGCTGACGCACGCGTTCCGGGCCGCGACGGACCGTTCCGTCGAGTTCCAGGCCATCGCGGCCGCCCAGCTCGCCGATCCCCGCCGGTTCGACCGGCTGACGCCCGCCCTGATCGCGGAGCGCGCCGAGTGGACCGAGGACTACGCGAAGAAGATGGTCGAGTTCGGCCGGGACCTGTTGCGCGGCGGTGCCGACAAGCGCGGCTGAGGGCGGCAGCGCGCCGACGGCGACCGGCGGCGACCGGGGGCGACCGGTGACGGCGGACGGCGTCGGCGTACGGCGTCGGCGTACGGCGTACAAGATCATCCGGCATATGCCGGAAGCGCAGGGCAAGGTACTCCACCCCGTCGCCCGCCGTCCCGGCTTCCCGCAACTCCCCGAGACGGAACGCTCACCCC
>NZ_WMBF01000479.1:0-4829 GCF_019400875.1 Streptomyces anatolicus
GCACGGGGGTTCGCTGTGAAGGCCGTCGGGCTCTTTCGGATCGCGCACCTGGTGTACGCGGCCGACGTCGTGGCCACCGGTCCGTCCGACTGGCGCAGCGTCGGCCTCCTGGCCGCCGTGGGCGCCGTCACCCTGCTCCTCTACGGGTCGGCCCTCCTGCGCGGCTGGTTTCATCCGCGATGGGTCTGGGCCGATGTACTGCTGACCGGCTGTGTGTTCCCGTGGGTCGCCGTCGCAGCGATCGGTGACGGCCCGGCGGTGGAACCGCACGGCTGGCTGATGGTGCAGGCCCTTTCCTCGGCAGCGGCCGCCATGGTGGCGCTCGGCTTGCGAGGTGCCGCTTGGGCGGTCCTGCTCCTGCTGAGCACGTCACTGAGCGTCTACGAGGTGGTCGCCAGCCCCACCTTGCCGGCCCTTTTCGATCACTTCACGGCGGTCGTCGAAGCCGCGGCCCTCGCCGGAGCGGGCTGGTGGTACCTCCGGCGTCAGGGGTCCCGGCTGGACCTCGCGCAGGAACGGGCCGTCGTCGCCGAGACCGCGCGGGCGCGGCAGGCGGAGCGGGTGGCGCACCACGCGGCACTGCACGACACCGTGCTCGCCACCCTGACCACCATCGCCGCCGGCCGGGTGGACGCCAATGCGCCCGCCGTCCGCGACCGCTGCGCCCGCGAAGCGGCCTACCTGCGCCGGCTCGTGCAAGCCTACGAGGAGCCGCCCCGGCACAGCGGCCTGCCCGCACCCGGCGGGATGAGTACCTGGGCCGCCCTGGAGGAGGCCGCCCGCTCCGCGGAAAGCCTCGGCCTGAAGGTGACCGCGCAGTACGACGCGGTGCCGGACCTGCCCCGGGAGGTCGCCCACGCCCTGGCCGCCGCGGTGTCCGAAGCACTGAACAACGTACACAAGCACGCGCGGACCCCGCTGGCCTACCTCACCGTCTTCGGCAGCACCGGTGGTGTCGAGGTAGTCGTGGCCGACCGTGGCATCGGCTTCGACACGTCCGACCGGAGCCACCGCCGTGCCGGGACCGGACTGCGCCGCTCCGTGCACGGCAGGATGGCCGCCATCGGAGGCAGCGCGGAAGTGGACAGCCGGCCAGGTGAGGGAACAGTGGTCGAACTGCGGTGGCCGGCGTGATCGACATCGCGGTGGTCGACGACGACCGCATGCTCCTCGACGGGCTGCGCGCCTGGCTGTCCGGCCAGCAGCGCCTGCGCCTCATCGGAACCGTGCCGACGGTCGACGCCCTGCTGGCGGGCCCCGCCCGGACGGCCGCCGTGGTGCTCCTCGACCTCGTACTGGGGGACGGTTCCCGCCCGGAGGCGAACGTGCGCCGTGTGCGGGCGGCCGGGAGCAAGGTCCTGGTCATCAGCACGATCGCCGACCACGCCCGGGTGGTGGCGGCCGTGGCGGCCGGCGCCGACGGCTACCTCACCAAGGACCACGCCCTGGACACCCTGGTGGAGGCCGTCGAGACCGTGGCCGCGGGTGGGACGGCGCACTCTCCTGAACTCGCCTTCGGCTGGGTGAAGGACACCACCCCGAACCGACCGCACCTGGCTCCCCGGGAACGTCAGGTGCTGCGCGACTACGCCTCCGGGCTGACCCTGAAAGCCACCGCCCGGCGCGCGGGGATCACCGTCAACACCGCGAAGTATTACCTGGACCAGGTGAAGGAGAAGTACCGACAGGCAGGCCGCCCGGCTTTGACGAAGATCGACCTGGCCCGGCGGCTCGCCGAGGATGATGCGTACGGGGGAAGGCTCAGATGAGGGATCTGACACCGCTCGGAGGCACCTACACCTTTACGGGGCAGCCAGGTTGGGACGGCCTCCACCCGGGGCCGCCCCAACCCAGCCGGCTACCTCAGCAGTTGCTCCTCGCCGGCTTCCCCGCGAAGCGGTCCGCCAGCCACTGGGCGGCCAGGGGTGACTGCGTGATCACCCCGCTGACGTGCTCACCTATCGGGATGGTGTGCCACTCGACGTTCGCGCCCCTCGCGCACCAGTCGGCACGGACCTGCCTGCCGACGCCGTACGGGATCAGCTCGTCGGCCAGCGCGTGGTACAGGTACACCGGCGCGGCCGGCTTGGCGGTGCCGACCTGCGACTCGCGCAGGCGCCGCTGCCAGTCGGGCTGTTCGAGAGGGTTCTTGGTCGTCATCGAGTCGATCGTCTTGAAGGACCCGAGCACCGCCCCGTCCGCCACGCACGTGTTCTTCATGGCGCCGATGAGCGTCCTGCCGACCGGGTTCAGATAGGAATCGAGCCGCAGCTCGGGGAAGGCCGCGTTCTGGCCGATCGCCGCCATGAATATCAGGCCCGAGCCGTACGAACCGTCGTTGAACTCCGCGACCTTCATCAGGTCGCCGGGGACGCCGCCGGTCGCCGTGCCCTTGACGTCGAGGTCGGGGGCGTACGAGCCGTGCAGCTCGGCCGCCCAGGAGGAGGCCTGGCCGCCCTGCGAGTAGCCCATGATGCCGACCGGGGTGTCCTTCCCGAGGCCCGCCTCGGGGTGGCGGATCGCGGCGCGGGCCGCGTCCAGCATCGCCTGGCCGGCCGAGCGGCCCACGGTGTAGGTGTGGTCGCCGGGGGTGCCGAGGCCCTCGTAGTCGGTGACGGCCACCGCCCAGCCGCGCAAGGTGAGCTGCTGGATGAGGTTGGCCTCCACGGCGGTGCCCTTCGGGAAGCCCGCGCTCGGCGCGCAGCGGTCGGCCACGCCGACCGTCCCCACCGCGTACGTGATCAGGGGGCGCGGGCCCGTTCTGCCGTCCTGCGGCACGATGACCGTGCCGGAGACGGTGTTGGGTTCGCCCTTGGCCGTCGTCGAGCGGTAGTGGATCTTCCAGGCCTTGGTGTTCGTCGGCTGGCCCGGCAGGGGGTGGAAGCTGCTCGGCTCGGAGCTGACGATGTCACCCGGGGACGCGGCCGCGCCGCTCTCCGCGGTCGTGCCGGTCCCCGCGGCGTGGGCCGCGCCGAGCGGGGTGACGGCCGACAGGCCGAGCGCGGCCACCACGGCCCACGACCGGAAGCTGGTGCGTATGTGCATGCGGCTCTCCCAACTGTGCACAGGGGCTGGGAACTTCGGGCCTCGACCGTAGTGACTGGTGAGTAAGCGGAGGGCTGACCGGGACGCTCAGCTTCGTTGACCGCAGCTTTGCCGATGGCAGCTTCGCCCCCTCAAGCTTCGCCGACCGCCGCTTTGCCGGCCTCAGCCGAGACCGCCCCGGCTTATGCGGTACGCACCCGGCGTCGTCCCCGTCCAGCGGCGGAACGCCCGGTGGAAGGCCGTGTCCTCGGAGAAGCCGAGCCGCGCCGCGAGGTCCGCGATCGGCTCATGGCCCTCGGCGAGGCCCGCAATCGCCGCGTCCCGCCGCACCGCGTCCTTCAGCTGCTGGTACGACGTGGACTCCTCGGCCAGCCGCCGCCGCAGCGTCGCCGGGCTCACCGCGAGCCGGGCCGCGACCTCGCCGAGCGAGGGGAGCCGGGGCGAGGAGCGCAGGGAGCGCGCGAGGGTGCGGCGCACCTGCTCGGCGACGGTCGTGCCGTACTCGCGGCGGGTCAGCAGCTCGAAGGGCGCGCGGCGCAGCATCTCGTCCAGCGCCTCCTCGTCCCTGACCAGCGGCGCGTCCAGCCAGTGCGTGGCGAACCCGGCGCCGGTGCGCCCCGCGCCGAACCGCACGGGGCAGCCGAAGAGCAGCGCGTACTCGTCCCTGTGCGGGGGCGGCGGATGCCCGAACTCCGCCCAGCGCAGCGGAATGCGGCGGCCGATCAGCCAGCTGCACAGGCGGTGCCAGATGATGACCAGGCACTCGGCGAGGAAGTAGTCCTGTTCCAGGTCGCTGCGGACGCCGAACACGGCCTCGTCGCCCCGGCGTTCCAGGACGAGGTCGGGGCCGCCGGGAAAGAGGCCGTAGAAGGTGACGCCCCGCTGCACCGCGGCCCCGAGGTCACGGCAGCCGAGCGAGGCCTGGCACATCATCGCGAACGTGCCCGGCCTGCTGACGGCGGAGCCG
Organism: Streptomyces anatolicus; assembly: GCF_019400875.1. Lineage (NCBI taxonomy): Bacteria > Bacillati > Actinomycetota > Actinomycetes > Kitasatosporales > Streptomycetaceae > Streptomyces > Streptomyces anatolicus. The sequence continues at coordinate 4,013 of NZ_WMBF01000479.1, forward strand.
AGGCCGAGGAACTCGTCCTGCGTGGCGCGGTACAGCTCCCGGAAGAGCCGGGCGAACTGCGGGACGCTCACGCGGGCCCGGTCGTCGCCGAGGAGCAGCGGCGGGATCTCGGCGCCCCGCAGCAACGGCACGGTGTCGACGCCGCGCCGTTCGGCACCGCGCAGCACGGCCCGCACATGGTGCACGGTGATCGTCCGCCTGGCCATGCCATGACGGTAGCGCCGCGCTGAGCGCCCCGGCCAGCGTCGCTGACGTTTCGCGTCATCCCGTGCGCGGGGTGCGCTCCCTAGCGTCGTACGCATGCAGCAGACGCGGAAGGACCCCCTGACGGCGGCGGAACTCCCGGCCACTCTCGCCCTGTTGGCGGAGTGGGCGGCGGACCGATACGGCGATCTTCCGGCGCTGCGGTTCCGCCGCGACGGGGCGTGGACCGAGCTTTCCTACGTGGGGCTGCGGGACCGCGCACGCCAGGTGGGCCGCGCCCTGCTCGCCCTCGGCGTCCGTCCCGGCGACCGCGTGGCGATCCTCGCCGAGACCCGCCCCGAGTGGACCCACGCCCATTTCGGGACGCTCGCTGCGGGCGCGGTCGTGGTCCCCGTCTACCCGACGGCGGGCGACGAGGAGGTCACGTGGGTGGTGACGGACTCGGGCGCGACGGTGATCCTCTGCGAGGACCCGCTCCAGGCGGCGAAGGTCGAACGGCTCCGGGGGGAGGGCCGGTTGAAGGGCCTGCGGGAGGTGGTGCTGCTGACGGTTCCGGAGCCCGCCGACTCTGCCGCCGAGGGCGATGCCGCTGGGCGGTGGACGCTTCTCGGGG
>NZ_WMBF01000480.1:0-4813 GCF_019400875.1 Streptomyces anatolicus
TCAACGGCCTGCCGCTCGGCTGACCCTTCTCGCGTACGCCGAATGGGGCGCCCCTCCAGCAGGAGGGGCGCCCCATCGCGTTGTCCGGCGGGCGGCGTCACCAGGCCTGACGGGTGGCCTTGTCCTCGGACGGCAGCAGGAACCACAGGGCGATGTAGAGCAGGAACTGCGGGCCGGGAAGCAGGCAGGACGCCACGAAGATCACGCGCATCGTGGTGGCGGAGGTGCCGAAGCGCTTGGCCAGGGAGGCACAGACTCCGCCGATCATCCGGCCGTGGGTGGGGCGGGTAAGGGCGGTCATGTCGGGCTCCTTCGTGAAGCGTGGGGACGAGGCGGTGTGTGCCTCGATGCTTCAAAGCTACGGGTACCCCCTCGCCCGGAACGTCCCCCTACGGTGCGATCCCGACCCTGGGAATCGTCGGGGTCGACCCCTGAGAGGCCTCCTCCCGCCGGAGGGCCGGGACATACTCCCGGCCCTGGAGACGGCGGAGCCTGGCCCGGGCCGCGGGCACCACCGCGAGATGCGCGAGGGCCACCCCGAGGGTGTTCAGGAGCAGCGAGTCGACGTCGACGACCTGGCCGGGCACCCCGGTCTGGAGCAGTTCGATGCCGAGCGAGAGCAGCGCCCCCGCCGCGACCGTACGTACGAGCGAACCCCACGGCGAGACGACGAGCCGTCCGCCGGCCAGCGGGAGCAGCACACCGAGCGGGGCGAGCAGCAGCAGCGCCTCACCGATCCGGCGGGCCGCCTGGAGGCCGCCGAGCGCCAGGTCCGCCTTGATCCCGGCGAGCGGCCGCAGATTGGCGGCGCTCATCCAGGGGACGTCCAGCGGACGCAGCGTGATCCACCCGACGAGCAGGAGGTGTGCGACGAGGAGGAGTCCTCCCGCCGCACGGAAGCGGATGGCGGCAGTACGGCCGCCCGAGCCTTGACGCACGCCCCCCAAGACGCCAGAGGCGGCAGGATCGGTTCCGTGTACCCGGTGACACCCGCTACTTCACGGTCTCGGTGGGCAGCGCGACCGTGCCGGGCCGGGAGCGGACCTCGGGCGTGCAGGTGTAGCGCCGCAGCGGATCGTCCGCGGGGCCGCCCATGATCACCGTGTGGTCCTCGGCCGCGGCGGCGCTGTCGGCCAGCGTGCAGACGATCTGCGCGAGCGCGAACGCGGACAGGTCCTCCGGCGGCGTACTGAAGCGCAGCGTGTCCTCGGGGTCGCCATCGGCGGGCCCGGAGACCCGGGCGCCTGCGCGTACGTCCGTGGCGAGGCCCGCCTGCTTCTCGGGGTCCGAGGGGGGCGCCGCCAGCTCGTCGAGGAGGGACTGGGCGATCCGCACCCGGTCGGTGACGGTCTCGTCGGCCTCGTTCTCGCGCACCCGCACGGTCCTGTCGACGCTCACCAGCTGGGCCGCGCAGACCAGGAAGACCTCCACGGGAACCCCGCTGCCCGACTGCGAGGCGATGCTGGAGCCCGACATCACGCACGGCACCCGCGAGGGGGCGGGCCCGAAGTCGGTGGGCACCTCCGTCGACCTGATGCCGCACCCCGCGAGCGCGGCGGCGAGCACCGCCGTGGCCGCCGCGGCCCGGATCCGTCGCCCGTTCATGCCTGGCCTCCCTCGGCGGGGACATCGGCGGCCTGGCAGCCGACCTCGCTCTCGCTCTCGCACGGCAGCCACAGCGTGAAGACGGCGCCGCCGTCCGGGCAGTTGGCCGCCGAGATGTCGCCGCCGTGGATGTGCGCGTTCTCCAGGGCGATCGACAGGCCGAGGCCACTGCCCTCGGACCGGGGCCGGGACGCGCTGGCCTTGTAGAAGCGGTCGAAGACGTGCGGCAGGACGTCCTCGGGGATGCCGGGACCGTGGTCGCGTACGGAGATGACGAGCTTCGCGTCCTCGAGCCGCACCGACACCTCCACCGGGGAGCCGCCGTGCTTGAGGGCGTTGCCGATGAGGTTGGCCAGGATGACGTCGAGGCGGCGCGGGTCGAGCCGGGCGGTGATGCCCCGCTCGGCGTCGAGTTCGACCGCGTCGAGCCAGGCGCGCGCGTCGATGCACGCGGTGATCTGGTCGGCGATGTCGACGTCGTCGAGGACGAGGCGCGCGGTGCCCGCGTCGAAGCGGGTGACCTCCATGAGGTTCTCCACGAGGTCGCCCAGGCGGCGCGTCTCGCTCACCACGAGCCGCACGGCCGGCTCGATCATCGGATCGACGGAACCGGTCTCCGCGTCCAGCTCCTCCTCCAGGACCTCGGTCACCGCGGTGATCGCCGTCAACGGCGTACGCAGCTCGTGCGACATGTCGGCGACGAACCGCCGGGACGCCTCCTCACGGGCGCTCATGTCGGCGACCTTCTTCTCCAGGTTCTCGGCGGTCCTGTTGAACGTCCGGGACAGATCGGCCAGTTCATCGGTGCCGGACACGCGCAGCCGGGTGTCGAGCTTGCCCTCGCCGAGCCTGCGGGCGGCGACCCCGAGGCGGTGCACCGGTTTGAGTACGGTCGTGGCGGCGGCCTGCGCGAGCAGCGCGGAGCCGATCAGCGCCAGGGCCGTGGCGATCGCCAGGGACCAGCCGAGCGAGCTGAGGTCCTTGGCCTCGGGCTCCAGGGACTTGAGCATGTAACCGGTCGGGCCCCCGCCGATCACCGTGGCGCCGCCGACCAGGTACGGGTCGCCGTGGTCCACGGTCCGCTGCCAGTACAGGTGGTACGGGCTGTCGTTGCCCGAGTTCAGCTCCTGCTTCTTGAGCACGGCCTTCTGCAGCGAGCCCGGCACCTTGGCGAGCGTGAACGCGTCCAGGTCGGAGTAGCCGACTATCCGGCCGCCGCCCTTCTTCTCGGCGACCAGGAGCACGCTGTAGCCCTGGCTGCTGTTGGCCATCTGCCCGGCGGCCGCCTGCAGTTCCTCCTGCGTCGCGTCGGCGCGCAGCGCGCCCGCGCGGGTCTGCATCTGCTGCCGGAAGTCCTTGAGCGCCGCGTCCTGGGCGCGCGTCAGCACCGCCTCGCGGTTGAGCCAGTACGCGATGCCGGAGGCCGAGACGGCGGCGGTGAGCGCCACCAGGCCGAAGACCACGACGAGCCTCAGGCGCAGGCTCGTCAGGCGCAACCCCGCCAGGAGGGCCTTGCGCGCCGCGGGCAGGCCGCGGAGCTTGTCCTGCGGTTTGGTCACTGAGGCGTGTCCAGCCGGTATCCGACCCCGCGCACCGTGCGGATCAGCGTGGGCGACGAGGGCACGTCCTCGACCTTGGCGCGCAGCCGCTGCACGCACGCGTCGACGAGCCGCGAGTCGCCGAGGTAGTCGTGCTCCCACACGAGCCGCAGCAACTGCTGGCGCGACAGGGCCTGTCCGGGCCTGCGGCTCAGCTCCAGGAGCAACCGCAGCTCGGTGGGGGTGAGCTGAAGGTCCTCGCCGTTCTTCGTCACGGTCATCGCGGCCCGGTCGATGACGAGCGAACCGAACGTCGCCGCGTCATTGGCCTCCCGCTCACCGCGCCGCAGCACGGCCCGGATCCGGGCGTCGAGGACCCGCCCCTGCACGGGTTTGACGACATAGTCGTCGGCGCCGGACTCCAGGCCCACCACCACGTCGATGTCGTCGCTGCGCGCGGTCAGCAAAATGATGGGCAGCTGGTCGGTGCGCCGGATGCGACGGCACACCTCGAACCCGTCGATGCCCGGCAGCATCACGTCCAGCACGATCAGGTCGGGCCGCTGCTCGCCGAGCAGTTTCAGGCCGTCCTCGCCGGTGGCAGCAGTGGCCACCCGGTGCCCCTGGCGCGTCAGCGAGAGCTCCAGGGCCGTCCGGATGGCGTCGTCGTCCTCGATCAGCAACAGGGAAGGCACGGAGGTCATTCTGTCCCATGCCCGGCCGCACTTCGACTGCTGGAGCGCTCCCACACCGCACCCTCACGCACGGAAGGGGTGCCAAAGCCCTGTGACAGGCCTGTGACAGTCGGCGGACACCGTCATGAAGTGGGTCCGGCAGAGTTCTGGTCACACGCAAGAAGCACGGAAGCAAGACGGGGAAAGCCGGACTCCACCGATGGGGGGCGCGAGATGAATACGCTGCACAGCACCAGCTCAAGCGCAGTTGTCACGCGTCTCCACGACGTCGGACGGGGATCTGAGAAGTCCGGTGCCGTGAGCGGGCGGGGGTGCGCTCGCGGCGCCGGGCGTCAGCACACCACGTACATGACGGTGGTTGACGCGCCGCACGGGAAGAACGCGTACGGGGAGGGCTCGGGGGAGCGGAAGACCTTGTCGGAGGCGGAATTCACCGCCTACGTCCAGGAGCGCCGCGCCTCTCTGTACGCGACGGCCTACCACCTGACCGGCGACCGCTTCGAGGCCGAGGACCTGCTCCAGAGCGCCCTCTTCTCGACGTACCGCGCCTGGGACAGGATCAGCGACAAGGCCGCGGTCGGGGGCTATCTCCGCCGCACCATGACGAACCTGCACATCAGCGCGTGGCGCCGCCGCAAGCTGAACGAGTACCCGACCGAGGAACTGCCGGAGACGGTGGGTGACACGGACGCCATGCGCGGCACGGAGCTGCGCGCGGTCCTGTGGCAGGCCCTGGCCCGGCTGCCCGAACTCCAGCGCACGATGCTGGTCCTTCGCTACTACGAGGGCCGCACCGACCCGGAGATCGCGGACATCCTCGACATCAGTGTGGGCACGGTCAAGTCCAGTATCTGGCGCTCACTGCGCCGGCTGCGCGAGGACGAGGTCCTCAGCTTTGGCCGCGACCAGGAGGAGTCCTTCGGCGAGCTGGAGGCCTGAAGGATCGGGGGAACGGGGGCCGCCGCTCCGGGGGGA
>NZ_WMBF01000481.1:0-4778 GCF_019400875.1 Streptomyces anatolicus
GCGGGGAGCCCGTGGGGACGGGGCGGCGGCCGTGCGTCCGCCGAGGCACGGCCGCCGACGGGTCAGCTCAGGTGGAGCTGCTGGCCCGGGTAGATCACGTCGGCGTTGTCGATGATGTCGCCGTTGAGCTTGTAGACCTTCTGCCAGCCGCCCTTGACGTCCTGCGCCTCGGCGATCTTGGACAGCGTGTCGCCGGTCTTGACCTTGTACTCGCCGTCGCCCTTCTCGACCTTCTTGCCGGTCGGGGTCTCGACGGTCTTCTTCGACTCGGTCTGCGGCGCGGGCTGCGGCTTGGGGGCCTGCTGCGTCTGCTGCGGGGCGGCCTGCTGCTGCGTCTGCTGCGGCTTCGGCTGCGGCTTGGGGGCCTGCTGCTGCGGGGCCTGCTCGGCGCCGCCGCCGTTGTACGCGGCGCCCGAGAGGCCGACGCCGCAGCTCGGCCAGGCGCCCTTGCCCTGTCCGGCGAGGACCTTCTCGGCGATCTCGATCTGCTGGGCCTTGGAGGCCTTGTCGGCGGTGGCCGCGTACTTGGTGCCGCCGTACGCGGCCCAGGTGGACGGCGAGAACTGCAGGCCGCCCTGGTAGCCGTTGCCGGTGTTGATCGACCAGTTGCCGCCGGACTCGCACTGGGCGACGGCGTCCCACTCGGAGGCGGTGGCGGCGGAGGCGGAGCCCGCGGCCATCAGCGGGGCGGCCACGGCGGCACCGGTGACACCGGCGAGCGTGACGACACGGGTGGCCTTGGACGGACGGCGGTGCTTGCCCTTGCTGGAAAACAGCATGAGTTGATCCCCTCACCGACGCCTGCGAGGTGAGCTGTCGGGTTCGGGCCAGTGAAGTTGCCCGGTCGCACTCTCGCGAGTGCGACTTCACCCCTAGCCGGTTCCGTACGTCCCGCTCCCGTTCGGAAGCCCAACGTCCGGACCCGGCGCTTACCTTGGGTCCCCCGCTCCTGCCTACGGCGCTCGAAGCGACGACTGTTCCCGTCCGGCCGTTGGCAGGATTCGGCGTACCGACCGGCGGGGCCCACCAATGGCGAGCGGTCACGACCGTAGTCACGCGATCGCCGGAATTTCAAAGACGATCAGGGCTTGTGAGACCCATCTCTCACTCGCACCAATGCGGACATTCAACCCGAAGTGGGCCACGGACGGTTCGTCAACTACCCCCGCTTTTCGCCCAAATCGAGGCTCTGACCGGGAAGGATGAGGTCCGGGTCGGCCCCGACGGTCTTCTTGTTCTCCTTGTAGAGGCCGTGCCAGCCGCCCTCGACGCCGTGGTCGTCCGCGATGGCCGAGAGGTTGTCGCCGGAGCGGACCGTGTACGTCCCGTCGGCGACCTTCTCCGTACGCGCGTCGCCGCGCGAGGCGTGCCGTCCGGGACGGTCGCCGCCGCTGCCGCTCTCGCCGCCCGTGGCGCGTCCGTCGTCCGCGCTGCCGCCGCGGTGGCGGCCGGTGGCGGAGTCGTCGGAGCCGGGGGAAGTGGTGCCGTTCTGCCCGGACTTGCCGGAACCGTCCGGGTCGCCCTTGCCGTCCGCCCGACCCGCGCCGCTCGTGCCGTCCGGGCTGCCCTTCTTGCCCTTCTTGCCCGACTCGTCGTGATTCTTCTCTCGGGACGCGTCGCCGGAGCCGGGCGTGTCGCCCGCGTCGGCGGCGTCACCGGAGGAGGAGCCCGGGGCGCCTGACGTGTCGTCGGCCGGATCGGCGGAGCCGGCGGCCTTCCCGGCGCCCGCCTCCCCCTTCTCCTTCTTCTCGGCCTCGCCCTTGTCCTCGCCCTTGTCCTCGCCCTCGCCCTTGTCCGTGGACTTCTCGCCCCCGGACGTGCCGGTCGAGTCGGAGGGCTCCGGGAGGACCGGGCCGCCCGGGTCCACGTCGGCCGCGGCGCCGCCGTCGGTGAGTCCGGCGATCGGGGCGCAACTCGGCCAGGCCTTGGGGCCCTGGGCGTCGAGGATCTTCTCGGCCACGGCGATCTGCTGGGACTTGGAGGCCTGGTCGGCGCTGGGCGCGTAGTCGAGGCCGCCGTGCTGCTCCCACGCCTCCTGGGAGAGCTGGAGTCCTCCGTAGTACCCGTTACCGGGGTTGGCGCTCCACGCGCCACCGCTCTCGCACTGGGCGAGCTTGTCCCAGGTGACCGTCTCGGCGGCGCTCGCGCTTGTGGCTCCGAGGAGCGGGATGGCGATAGCGGATCCGGCGACTCCTGCCGCGACGATCAGGGCCGGGGCCTGGCGGGGGCGTCGGTGACGACCATTGCCGGAGAGCATGCGGTTGCCTTTCACGAGACTATTGCGGCGACTTGGGCACCGGGTGCCCGAGTCGACGTGAACGTAGCCGCAGTCGAACAGTTGTCACAAGTCGATGCAGCGGAGATCACGTGAACATCACAGTCGTGACGGACCATCAGTTATGCGCCTGGTGAGGCGTCAATCGGCGGACTTTTTCTGTGCGGTTGTGAACTCCACCGGCAGGGTCCGCAGTCCTCGCATGATCAGCCCGCCACGCCACCGCAAATCGGCCGGGTCGGCCGCCAGTTGCAGGTCGGGAAGGCGCCGCAGCAGGGTCGCGAGGGCGGTCTGGCCCTCCAGGCGGGCGAGCGGGGCGCCGAGGCAGTAGTGGATGCCGTGCCCGTACCCGAGGTGCGTGTTGTCGGTGCGGCTCAGGTCCAGGGTGTCGGGCCGCTCGAAGCGTTCGGGGTCGCGGTCGGCGGCGGCGAGCACGACGAGGACGGGGTCACCTACGCCGATCTCCTGACCGCCGATGGTCAGCTCCTGGGTGGCGAAACGCCAGGTGGCCAGCTCCACGGGCCCGTCGAAGCGGAGCAGTTCCTCCACACCCGTCTCCAGGAGCCCGGTGTCGCCCTCCGCCAGCGCCTGTTGCAGGCGCTGGCGTTGCTCGGAGTGGGTGAGAAGGGCGTACATGCCGTTGCCGATGAGATTGACGGTGGTCTCGAACCCGGCGAAGAGGAGGATGAAGGCCATCGCCGCGGCCTCGTTCGCCGTGAGGTGCTCGCCGTGGTCGGAGGCGCGGATGAGGCCGGAGATGAGGTCGTCGCCCGGTTCGAGGCGCTTGCGGTGGATCAACTGGACCAGATAGCCCCGCATCTTCTTCACCGACCGCGCGACACCGCCCCGGGGCCCGCCCTGGTGGCGGATCATCATACCCGCCCAGTCGCGGAAGTCGTCCTGGTCCTCGCGGGGGACGCCGAGCAGGTCGCAGATGGCGTAGATGGGGAGCGGGAAGGCGAACTCGTGGATGAGGTCGGCCTCGCCCTTCCCGGCACCGCCGCCCTCGGCGCCCTGCTTGTCGAGGATCGCGTCGATCAGGGCGTCCGTCAGCTCCTGCACGCGTGGCGCGAACTCGGCGACGCGGCGTGGGGTGAACGCCTTCGACACCAGGCGGCGCAGGCGGGTGTGGTCCGGCGGGTCGATGTTGAGCAGGTGCGTCATCAGCTCGGCCTTGCGCTCGCCGGGGATGCCGGTCTTGCCCTTGGCGTGCGCGGGCTCGTCGTGATGCGCGGGGTTCTTGCTCAGCCGCTGGTCGGCGAGGGCCTGCCGGGCGTCGGCGTACCGGGTGACCAGCCAGGCGTCGACGCCGCTGGGCAGCGTGGTCCTGTGCACCGGCGAGTTCTCCCGCAGCCAGGCGTACGCGGGGTAGGGGTCGGTGGCGAACTCCCAGGTGAAGAGTTCGGGCCCCCGGGGCTTGTCAGCTGGTCCGCTCGGCTGGTCAGGCATGCCACGACGGTATCCGGCGCTCCCCTCGCCCGTGCCCGCCGGTGGCTCACATCTGTCCGGCTTCCTCCCCCGCGCCCTCCGCCGCCCGCACCGCGTCGCGGTAGGCGCGGGCCGCGGCCCGCAGCGCCGCTTCCGGGTCGATGCCCTCCGCTTCCGCGGTCAGGGCCAGGGCGAGGAGGTCGTACCCCACGCCCTCGCCCCGCGGGAGCGTGACGGGCAGGCCCGCCGTGCGGACGCGTGAGGCGAGCTTCGCGGCGAGGGCCAGGGCGGGCTGGCCGAGCGGGATGCCCTCCGTGAGCGAGGTGCGCTGCTTCTCCACCGCCTTGGTGCGCAGCCAGTGCGCCTTCACGTCCTCGGGGGTGTCCGCCGAGTCGTCGCCGAAGACGTGCGGGTGGCGGTGGATGAGCTTGTCGACGATGCCGCCCGCGACGTCGTCGACGGAGAAGGGGGCGTCGCCGTCCTCCTCGGCGATACGGGCGTGGAAGATCACCTGGAGCAGTACGTCGCCCAGCTCCTCGCGGAGCTCGTCCCGGTCGCCGTCCTCGATCGCCTCGACCAGTTCGTACGCCTCCTCGATCGCGTACTTCGCCAGGCCCTTGTGGGTCTGCCGCGAGGACCAGGGGCACTCGTCGCGGATCTGGTCCATCACCTGGACGAGGTCGAGCAGGCGGGCGCCCGGCAGGTCGTAGGAGGCGGGGAGCAGTTCGAGGTCGGGCATCGCGACGCGGCCCGAGCCGGCGAGGCGGGCCAGGCCGTCGGTGAGGGGGCGGTCGCCCTCGGCCCCGGCGACGACGAGGACCGTGCGCCCGCCCGCGCAGGCGTCCACCAGCTCCTCGGCGGTGGGCGACGCGTGCGTCACGGTCACGCCGGCCTCGCGCAGATACGGCAGCTGGGGGTGGCCGGCGTCGCCGCACAGCACCTCGTCGGCGCCGTGCAGGGCCTGCCAGGCGGGCCAGGACAACAGGCCGGGCGCGACGCGGTGGCTGGTGGTCAGCAGGATGACTCGCCCGGCAGCAGCCTCGGCGGAGGCCGAACCGTCGGCCGAGGGCGGGGC
>NZ_WMBF01000482.1:0-4778 GCF_019400875.1 Streptomyces anatolicus
GCCCCCGCCTCCCTGGTGAAGGCCCCGCCCGAGGCCTACCGGAGCGCCCAGGTACCGCCCTCCCACGGGAAGGGGGCTCCGGGCAAGGCCCCCAAGGGGCCGGGAGGCGGGCTGCTCATGGGCAGGCCCTTCGGCGTGCCCGTCTACGTCGCCCCCAGCTGGTTCCTCGTCGCCGCCCTCATCACCTGGGTCTTCGGCGCCCAGCTCGACCGCGTCCTGCCCGAGCTCGGCGGCACCCGCTACCTCGTGTCGCTCTTCTTCGCCGTCGCCTTCTACGCCTCCGTACTCGTCCACGAACTGGCCCACACCGTCGCGGCCCTCCGCTTCAAGCTGCCGGTGCGCCGCATCCAGCTCCAGTTCTTCGGCGGAGTCTCGGAGATCGAAAAGGAGTCCGAGACCCCGGGCCGGGAATTCGTCCTCGCCTTCGTCGGCCCGCTCCTGTCGCTCGTGCTCGCCGGTGTCTTCTACGCCGGCATGCGCTTCGTCGAGCCCGGCACCGTCCCCGGCGTCCTGCTCGCCGGACTGATGATCTCCAACCTCATCGTCGCCGCCTTCAACCTCCTGCCGGGCCTGCCCCTGGACGGCGGCCGCATGCTGCGCGCCGTCGTCTGGAAGATCACCGGCAAGCCCATGAGCGGCACCATCGCCGCCGCCTGGGTCGGCCGCGCCCTCGCCATCTCCGTACTGATCGGACTGCCCCTGCTCAACCAGTCCGGCGCCCTCGGCGGCGACGCCCAGGAGATCGGCGGCATGAACACCGTCACCGACGCCCTGCTCGCCGCCATCCTCGCCGCGATCATCTGGACCGGCGCCGGGAACAGCCTGCGCATGGCCCGCCTGCGCGAACACCTGCCCGAGCTGCGCGCCCGCACCCTGACCCGCCGCGCCGTCCCCGTCGAGTCCGACACGCCCCTCTCCGAGGCGCTGCGCCGGGCCAACGCCGCCGGGGCCCGCGCCCTCGTCGTCGTCGACCCCGACGGCGACCCGATGGCGCTCGTCCGCGAGGCTGCCATCGTCTCCGTCCCCCAGCATCGCCGCCCCTGGGTCACGGTCAGCGGCCTCGCCCAGGACATCACCGAGGGCATGCGGATCTCCGCGGAACTCTCCGGAGAGGAACTGCTCGACACCCTGCGGGCCACCCCCGCCACGGAGTACCTCGTCGTCGAGGACTCCGGCGAGATCTACGGAGTGCTCTCCGCCGCCGACGTCGAACGCGCCTTCGTCAAGGCGATGGCACGCCCTTCCTGAGCACCGCCGCTCTCCCCTTCAGCGATCAGCCCTCACCCTGTGCCGGTCGGCAAGGCGGTCCTGAAGCCGCGCATGGCGGAACTCGTACACCGCCCCGGCCTGGCGCAGCACGCCGCGCTGATGGGCATCGTCGAGGAAGCGCATCAGCCGCCAGGGCAGGCGGCCGCGCAGAGCCAGCCAGGTCCGGCTGAGCGAGTACCAGCCCCACGTACTCGCCGCGAGGCCGGTCTGGAAGCGCCCGGCGAGCCGCCCGGCCACGCCCAGGGCGAAACCGCCGCCGAGCCCGGCGGTCAGGGCCCAGGTGAGGCCGGCGTCGAGGCCGAAGCCGTACCGTCTGGCGGCGAGGCCGGCCAGCAGGCCCGCACTGAGGGATTCCACGATGAGCCTGACGGCGCTGACCAGCCGGTCATTGCGCAGCGAGGCCTGAGCGCCGGGAGAGCGAATGGTGTCGGCCGGGGTGTTGAGCCACATCATGGCCGCGAAGGCGATGCCGACGCTCAGGCCCGCACTGCCGGCGGTCTTCATCGCGGACCCGAGACCGCCTCCCATGTCGACCCCGAGCCCCGCCGCGAGGCCGAAGGCGAAGGCGGCCCCGGCTCCCATCGTGAGGCCGACGACCAGGCCCAGGACGAGTTTTCTGCCGAACAGCCTTATCCGGCCGCGTATTTGAAGGTTGACATAGCCGGGATGGGAGGGAGCCATGGCCAGCAGGCCCGCGCTGAGGCCGCCCGCGAGGCCGGCCGTCATGCCGACGGAAAAGCCGGCCCCGACGGCCACACCGAACCCGGCGACAGCTCCCGTCAGCAGCTCAAGCACTATGCCGATGACTCGCCGTACGGTGGTGGGGACGATCCAGTGCAGTTGCCACCAGGCCAGTTCGCGCGTCGCGTGCCGATCCATCCTGGTGGCCAGGAACGTCAGCCACCGGCAGGCCAGTTCCGGTGGGTACGGGCGCAGTTCGCCGCTCGGCCGGACATCCGGGGGCGGGGGCGGATGGTGGATGTAGGCGGAGGGGATGAACGCGTCGAGCAGATGCCCCTCGATGGCCGCCTGGTCCCCGAAGCGGGCGGTGTCGAGCAGTTCGGCGGGTTCGGCGGTGGGCGGGGCGTAGATGACGCGGGCCAGGGCCGCCATGAGCGGTGAGGACAGCGCCTGGGCGAGCGGCCCGCCGGGAGCGGCGCGCATATGGGACAGCACCGGCGTCCACCGGTCCGCGCCCGCGACGCCGCCCTCGGTCAGGAACGCGGCGACCTCGCGCACGCCGACCGGTTCCAGCTCGACCACCGCCGCGGCGGTCAGCACCGTGCCGTCGGCGGCCACCGCGGCCTCGTACTCCTGACTGCGGCACGTGATCACCAGAGGGGAGCCGGGCGGGGTCTGGTCCAGCGCGTCGATCGCCGCCGCGTGCAGTTCGGCGGGGATCTCGTCCAGGCCGTCGAGGACCGGCACGACATGGCCGTCGGTGACCAGCCGGGACGCTGCCTGGGGACCGAAGATCTCGAAGTTCACCAGGGCCGGGTAGTCCTCGACGAGGCGACGGATCACCCATGCGTGCAGGCGCTCGGTGCGCGGATCCCACGAGGAGAGCGACAACAGCACCGGGACCGGCCCTCCGTGGGCGCTGCGGTGCCGCAGCAGTCCCAGGGTGAGCAGAATCGCCAGTACGGTCTTGCCCGCCCCCGGGGCGCCGAGCAGCACCAGCCTGCGCTGGGGCAGCCGCAGGTACTTCTCCGCCACGTCGTCGATCCCGCCGCGCAACCGGAGCCGTAACGGCCGCCCGCCCACCGCGCCCTCACCGAGGACCGCGGCCGCGGAGGCGGACACCGGGCGACCGGTGGAGGACCAGCTGACCTGGAGCGGCTGTGGGCGGTGCAGTACGCGCGTCTGGGCCTCGGCACTCCACTGGTTGTGAACTGTTCGCGCCAGTTCCTGCGCCGCGTGGCGCAGCCGCTCCTCGCCTTCGCTCCCGGGGCGCGGGTGCGCGGCCGCCTCCTGACGGCGGCGCACCTCCAGCACAGCCGCGATTCCCGCCGCCGCGACGGCGACGGGCCAGGCCAGCCACAGATGCGGCCGGATCTTCTCCGGTACGGAATTGCTGGCGATGTTGGTGGTCAACGGAACCACCAGCACGGTCAGCACAAAGATCGACACGACTGTGAAGTGCGAGGGACCCCTCACCGGCCGACACCTCCCCGGCGTCGCGTCCCCCCAGCATGCCGAGCCAAGTGGCCTGATGTGGCCCCTTGCCGGAAGTGCCACCACGACTTCACCGCACCAGCCACATCCGTGCACTCCCACCCGGCATCCGCCCTGACACGCGCCGTCGCGTGCGCGGTAGCGACCGGCTGGACAGGCGTGGACCGGGGGCCGACCGGGCCGAACCGCACCCGGGACCCCGCCCGAGATCCCCCACCGGAAGCGGTGGTCCGAGGGCCCCGCCACGGCCGGTAGTCTGGTCACATGTCCGAACCGACCGGTGCCGCCCGCCGTCGCGGGCCCTTCAAGGTCGGGGACCAGGTCCAGCTCACCGACCCCAAGGGACGCCACTACACGTTCACGCTCGAGGCCGGGAAGAATTTCCACACCCACAAGGGTTCCTTCCCCCACGACGAGCTGATCGGCGCTCCCGAGGGCAGTGTTGTCCGAACCACGGGAAACGTCGCCTACCTGGCGCTGCGCCCCCTGCTCCCCGACTACGTCCTGTCCATGCCCCGCGGCGCCGCCGTGGTCTACCCCAAGGACGCGGGGCAGATCCTGGCCTTCGCCGACATCTTCCCCGGCGCACGCGTCGTCGAGGCGGGCGTGGGCTCCGGCTCGCTCAGCAGCTTCCTGCTGCGCGCCATCGGCGACCAGGGAATGCTGCACTCCTACGAGCGCCGCGAGGACTTCGCCGAGATCGCCCAGCAGAACGTGGAGCGCTACTTCGGCGGCCCCCACCCCGCCTGGCAGCTCACCGTCGGCGACCTCCAGGACAACCTCAGCGACACCGAGGTCGACCGCGTCATCCTCGACATGCTCGCCCCCTGGGAGTGCCTGGAGGCCGTCTCCAAGGCGCTCGTCCCCGGCGGCATCCTCTGCTGCTACGTGGCGACCACCACCCAGCTCGCCAGGACCGTCGAGTCCATCCGCGAGATCGGCGGCTTCAACGAGCCGACCGCCTGGGAATCGATGATCCGCAACTGGCACATCGAGGGCCTCGCCGTCCGCCCCGACCACCGCATGATCGGCCACACCGGCTTCCTGCTCACCGCCCGCCGCCTCGCGGACGGCGTCGAGCCCCCCATGCGCCGCCGCCGCCCCGCCAAGGGCGCCTACGGCGAGGACTACTCCGGCCCGAACGCCGACGGCGGCACCCCGCGCTGACCCGCGCGAGGGACCCCGTCCAATGAGCAGGCGCCGCCGCCGAGTTCCCTGACCGACCAGGGAACTCGGCGGCGGCGCCGTTTCGTTGACAGGACACCAGCCGCGTACCAAAAGAGGTCCGAGTACCCACGGACCCCGGTGTTCCACCTCACTGTGAGCTATGGCAC
>NZ_WMBF01000483.1:0-4754 GCF_019400875.1 Streptomyces anatolicus
AGGGAAGGGTGTTCACGGGGGCGGGGACGGGGCCGACGGCAGGGCTGCTCGTTTCCTCGCCGCCGCCAGCTGCTGATGGCTAACGTGGGCTATCCGCAGACGAGATGAGAGATACACATGGTGGCTCATACGCTGGCTGAGCGCGTCCTCGCCGCACGGGCCACGCCGACGAGTGCTGGGTGTTCACACTGCCATGGAGCGACAGATCCCTCGTGGACGTGTTCACCGCGCCCACCCCCGACCCTGAGCGCCTTCGCCAATTGGTCCAGCTGGTGCGCGGCCTCGTAGGCGACTGGTGGGACCTCAAGAAATCCAACCGCCACTTCGCGAAGATGGGACACCGGTGTCCCTGAGCGATCTCAAAACGGTGCAGCACGGCCGACTGCTCCCGTGTTGAGTCTGTCGGCGGGCACTCGCTCGATGCGGGTCCAGCCCCTCCAGCCCCGCTCCTCCAGGATCTCCAACAGCCGTGCGGCGTGCGGTGAGGACTCGACCATGGTGGAGTCCAGCAGGTCGACGAACTGGTCGTCGATGCCGTCGTCGGCACCCGCCTCGCCGGCCTCCACCGCGCGAACCATCAAGCGCTCCATGAGGTCGGCGACCTCGACGATCCGCGGATCGTCGGCCGGCCAGTCGAGTGCCCCGCTGAGAAGGCTGTAGAGCTTCACCGTGCCGGGGTGTTCCAGCTCCTCGTGCTTCTTGGCGATCACGGCGTCGATCGCATGCGGCACCTGGGCGGCGATCATGATCCAGGCGTCCCGCTCCATCTCGATGTACCGCTCCTCAACTCCGAGACCGCGCAGCCGGTCGAGGTAGTCCACGACGCTCTGCGGAAGCGCCAGGTGTTCCCCGGCGGCGAGCCTGGCGAGTCGGCTGCGCGTGTCCTGCAGCCGCCGGATCTCGGCGCGCAGGGCCTTGTCGATCTCCTGGACGCCGTCGGCGAACCCCTCCGGGTCGGCGGCGAGGAGTTCCTGCACCCGAGCCAGCGGCACGCCGGAGTCCGCGAGGGTGCGGATCCGGATCAGCCGCACGACCGCGACGGCGTCATAGGACCGGTATCCGGACCGGTCGCGCTCCGGCTCCGGCAGCAGCCCGATCTTGTGGTAGTGACGTACCGCCCGCACCGTCACCCCGGCGTACGCCGCCAGTCGGCTGATCGTGAGCATGGGTCTCAGCCTGCCTCAGGCGATCTTCCGGCGATAGGCGGCCATCGCGAAGCCATACGCCACGACGAGGATGCCGACGCACCACGCGAGGGCGGCCCAGATGTCGTCACCGACCGGCTGCTCGGCGAACAGGTCCCGGATCGTGTTGACGATCGACGTCACCGGCTGATGTTCGGCGAACCAGCGCACCGGTCCCGGCATCGTCTTCGTAGGCACGAACGCCGAACTGACGAACGGCAGAAAGATGAGCGGGTAGGCGAACGCGCCCGCTCCCTCGACCGACGACGCGGAGAGCCCGGGAATCACGGCGAGCCAGGTCAGCGCCAGGGTGAACAGGAGCAGGATGCCGGCGACCGCCAGCCATGCCGACACTCCCGCCCCGGAGCGGAAGCCCATGAGCAGGGCGACGCCCATGACGAGCACGAGAGAGATCAGGTTGGCGACCAGAGAGGTGACGACGTGGGCCCACAGCACACCCGACCGAGCGATCGGCATGGACTGGAAACGTTCGAAGATCCCGCTCTGCACATCGGTGAACAGCCGGTACGCGGTGTAGGAGATGCCTGAGGCGATGGTCATGAGCAGGATGCCGGGCAGCATGTAGTTCACGTACGGGACCGACCCGGTATCGATGGCGCCGCCGAACACGTAGACGAACATCAACATCATGGCGACCGGTGTGAGGGCGGTTGTGATGATGGTGTCCGCGCTGCGGGTGACATGGCGCAGGGTCCGCCCCGTGAGCGCGACAGTGTCATGGAAGAAGTACGCGGTCATCGTCGTCCCCCAGTTGTCGTGCCGGTGGCGTCGCCCGTGGCGTCGCTCTTGTCGGTGCCCCCGATGACCGCGAGGAAGATCTCCTCCAGGCTCGGCTGCTTCTCGACGTACTCGACCTTGGCGGGCGGGAAGAGCTGCTTGAGTTCGGCGAGGGTGCCGTTCACGATGATCCGACCCTGGTGGAGGATCGCGATCCGGTCGGCCAGTTGCTCGGCCTCGTCCAGATACTGCGTGGTGAGCAGTACCGTCGTCCCGCGGCGGGCAAGCTCCCTGACCGCGTCCCACACCTCGATGCGCGCCTCGGGGTCGAGACCGGCCGTCGGCTCGTCCAGGAAGACCACCGGCGAATTCCCGATGAGGCTCATCGCGATGTCCAGTCGGCGGCGCATCCCACCCGAATACGTGGACACTCTCCGCGCGCCCGCCTCGTTCAGCGAAAAGCGCCTCAGCAGGTCGTCCGCAGTCGCGCCAGGGTTCTTGATGTGGCGCAGCCTGGCGACGAGCACGAGGTTCTCCCGACCGCTGAGGATCTCGTCGACGGCCGCGAACTGCCCGGTGAGACTGATGGACTCCCGCACGTACGCCGGTCGCGTGGCCACGTCGAAACCATTGACGCTCGCCGCCCCCGCGTCGGCTTTCAGAAGCGTGGCGAGGATCCTCACGGTCGTGGTCTTGCCCGCCCCGTTCGAACCGAGCAGGGCGAAGATGCTGCTCGGCGCCACGTCGAAGTCCACACCGCGCAGCACGTCGAGCTTCCCGTACGTCTTCTTGAGGCCTTGCACGCGAATGGCCGGGCCGGTGATCGATGGGGCTGTCATGGTCGTCTGCCTCCTTCGCGGACTCGTCCCGGGCGACTGCGCGGGACAACCTCCGGAAGGATGGAGGGTTGACCCAGCGTCAAGGTCAAGCGGGGGTCAGGAGCAGAGTGGCGGAACGGGATGGAGATCTGATGATGGTTGGTACGTCTGCGGTCAGTCTGGACAAGGTGGAGGCGCAGGCGCCTGGTCTGGTCTCGCTGTACAAGTCCGCTGCGGTCAGTCTGCGGAAGCACGATCTGGTGGGCTCACGTGCCGCGGTCTATCTGGTTCTTGACCGGTCCGGTTCGATGCGGCCCTTCTACAAGGACGGCACGGTCCAGCATCTGGCGGAGCAGGTTCTCTCGCTCTCCGCCCACCTGGACGATGACGCGGTGGTGCCGGTGACGTTCTTCTCCACCGACGTCGACGGGACAGCCGATCTGGGTCTGGACGGCTACCGGGGCCGGATCGGGAAGTCGCACGCGTCGCTGGGGCATATGGGGCGCACGAACTACCACTGGGCGATGGACGCGGTTTTGGATCACTACCTGGGCAGTGGGAGCACCGCGCCGGCTCTGGTGGTTTTCCAGACCGATGGCGGGCCCACCAGCAGGGCCGCAGCCGAGCAGTTCCTGCGCAAGGCGTCGCACCTGCCGTTGTTCTGGCAGTTCGTCGGCTTCGGTGACCCGGATGACAACGAGTTCACCTTCCTCCGCAGGCTCGACGAACTCGCTGTCCCGACGAAGCGCCTGGTCGACAATGCCGGGTTCTTCCCGGCGGGCAAAGACCCTCGCGCGCTGAGCGACGCCGTTCTGTACGACGCGCTGCTGCGCGAGTACCCGCATTGGCTGGCCGCCGCCCGCGCTCACGGAATCGTGCGATGACCATGGTGGTTTCGGCTCGCACGCGGTATCGATGCCCGCATGGCTGACGACAACGCACTGCCCGGCAGGGCCCTTCCGGGGCTGCCGGGTCCTCCCCCGCCTGGCGCGAGCGCGCTGCCGCCGGGTACGTACGACGGAACGGTCGTCCTGGTCACGGGCGGCGGGACGGGCCTCGGCAAGGCGATCGCGGCGGAGTTCGCGCGGCTCGGGGCGGACCTGGTGATCGCGAGCCGCAAGGAGGACCGGCTGAAGGCGGCGCGGGACGAACTGACGGCGCTGGGCGGTCGTGTGACGGCAGCGATATGCGACATCAGGGACCCGGACCGCGTCGCCGAGGTCTTCGACGCGGCGGGCGAGGCGTACGGCCTGCCCGACGTCCTGGTGAACAACGCCGCCGCGAACTTCCCCGTGCCCGCCGAGGACATGTCGCCGGGCGCCTGGAGCGCGGTCGTCGACACCACCCTCACCGGCACGTTCCTCATGACGCGCGAGTTCGGGCGCCGCCACCTCGCCGCGGGCACCCCCGGTTCCATCATCGATGTCGGGGCGTCGTACGCGTGGACGGGCGGCCCGGGCTTCGCGCACAGCGCGGCGGCCAAGGCGGGCGTCAAGAGCCTGGTGGAAACCCTGGCCGTGGAGTGGGGCCCGTACGGGATTCAGGTCAACGGCCTGGTGCCGGGGCTGATGCCGCACGGCGACATGACGGCGGAGATCCGGGGCAACCTCGACCGGGCGCGGGGCGTTCACGACCAGCGCCCCGCCGACGACATGGCCGCCCGCCAGCCCGCCCTCCGCGTCGGCCTCCCCCGCGAACTGGGCTGGGCCGCCACCTTCCTGGCCTCCCCCTACGCCCGCTTCATCACGGGCCACACCCTGGTGGTGGACGGCGCCAACTGGCAGCGCCGAGGCGTCGTCAGCCCACCGGTGACGACGGTCCGGGAGCAGCTGGGGAGGGACCCGTTCGAGCCGTTCAAGGGCTGCCCGAGGCGCGAAGGGCGCGGCTCGCCCGCCGGAGCGGAGGAAGCACCGGCCGACAGCCCGGTCGGCCCGGCCCGACCGAAAGCTCGGCCCAACCGCTCCGCCGAGCCGGGCGCCGCGCGGGATTCAGGAGCCGACGGCCAATAGGGCCC
>NZ_WMBF01000484.1:0-4750 GCF_019400875.1 Streptomyces anatolicus
CTCCTCACCTTCATCGGCGCCGCTGCCCTCGCGGGCCCGCTCATCGCCACACCGATGGCGACGGCGACGCCTGCTCCTCTGTCGGTCAGCGCCATCGGGCTCGACGATCCGGCGAAGAAGGAGATCGCCATGAAGCTCGTCTGCAGCGCGGAGAACTCCAGCCTCAACTGGAAGAACTACTACCGCTACATCGAGGACATCGACGACGGCCGCGGCTACACCGCGGGCATCATCGGCTTCTGTTCCGGCACCGGCGACATGCTGGACCTCGTCGAGCTGTACACCCGGCGCAAGCCGGGCAACGTCCTCGCCAAGTACCTGCCTTCGCTGCGCAGGGTCGACGGCACCGACTCGCACGAAGGGCTCGACCCCACCTTCGTACGCGACTGGGAGAAGGCTGCCGAGGACCCGGCGTTCCAGAAGGCGCAGAACGACGAGCGGGACCGCGTCTACTTCAACCCGGCCGTCAAGCAGGGCAAGGCGGACGGCGTCGGCGTGCTCGGCCAGTTCTGTTACTACGACGCCATCGTGATGCACGGCGACGGCACCGACTCCACCAGCTTCCGCAACATCCGCAAGCGCGCGCTGCGTTCGGCGAAGACACCGGCCCAGGGCGGCGACGAGGTGACGTACCTCAACGCCTTCCTGGGCGCGCGCGTCTGGGCGATGAAGCAGGAGGAGGCCCACGAGGACACCAGCCGGGTCGACACGGCCCAGCGGGTGTTCCTCAGGAAGCGGAACCTCAGCCTGGACCCGCCGCTGGACTGGAAGGTGTACGGCGACTCGTACCACATCGGGTAGCGGCCTCCTCCTGGGCGGGCCTGAGGACGGCCTGGCGCGCGGGGCACCCGGGGAGGGGTGCCCCGCGTACGCGCGTACGTAGCCTGGCTCCATGTTCCTCCGGATCACCGTGCTGATCGGGCGCGCGCGCCGGTCATGGACGCGGGCACGGTCTCCCTGAACCGGTCCGGGAAGGTGCGTCTCTCCGTCACCAAGTCTCTGGGCAATGTCTTGCGCACTCTCGTCACTTGCCTGGTGGCCGCGTCGATGAGCACGCTGGCGGTCAGCCCTGCGACCCCCGCGCCGCAAGCGCCCCAACAGGTTGTCGTGCGAGTCGACGACGACAGGTTCGATCCCGAGGAGGTGACCATCAACGTCGGAGACAAGGTGGTCTGGCGGAACCTCAGTGATAACAACCCGGCCAGCGCAAAAGCGCAGGACGGCTCATTCGATATCGGCTACCTCATGCCTGGGCAGAGCAGTGAACCCGTTCTCTTCGCCAACCGGGGGACCTTCAAGTACTACGACGAACCCCGCCCCTACAAGACGGGCACCATCGTCGTGAAGTAGCGGTCCGTGAGGGCTAATAGACGAGTAAGTCCGAAGTGTTCGGGCGCATGAAGCGAGGGTCTCGTTGATCCGTTTGTGACGACAGATCTCGAAACCCTCGCGACAGCACTGTACGTGAAGATCGATGACTCTCTGGCAGGAACGCGGCGATGGGGCCGGCCGCCGAGGCTGACGGATTCCGAGCTGTTGACGCTGGCAGTGATGCAGGCCGTTCTGGGCTTTGTATCGGAGGCCAGGTGGCTGCGGTTCGCCCGCCGTCACCTGGCCGCCGAGTTCCCCTACCTGCCTGAGCAGTCCGGCTACAACAAGCGCCTGCGCGGCGCGAACGCGCTGATCAGCCGGTTCATCCGCACCTTGGCCCGGGACACCGACCTGTGGCACGACGACGTGTGGGTCGTGGACTCCACTCCGGTGGAGTGCGCGCGTTCCCGGCCGGCCGTGAAACGTTCCGAGCTGGCCGGCTGGGCCGGCTACGGCTACTGCCCCTCGCACTCGCGGTTCTTCTGGGGCCTACGACTGCACCTGTTGTGCACTCCCGGCGGCCTGCCGGTCGCCTGGGCTCTGGCGAACCCCAAAGTCGACGAACAGGGTATGGACTGACCCTGCTGCGGCCCAGCTACCGCAACCGTGAGCCCAGGCCGGGCGAGCACCTGCTCAAGCCGATCCGGCAGCTGATCGAGTCGGTCAACGACATACTCAAGGGCAGCTCGACCTCGAACGCCACGGGGCCAGGAGCCCTGCCGGGGTCCTGGCCCGCGTCGGCCAACGCATCCTCACCCTGACCGCGGCCATCTGGCACAACCGACAGACGGGCACACAGACCACCCGTTCACTGATCGCCTACGACCACTGACCAAGCACTTCGGACTTACTCGTCTAGGACGCGGCGTTCGCGGTGCCCTGTACGGCGGCGGTGAGGGCGAGGGCTCCCGCGGCGGCGCCGGCGAGCTTGTTCATCTGTTGCTTTCGGTGAATGGCTGGGATTCAGCAGGTTTCGATCCGGCTGATCAACTCGTTGCCCATGGTGAAGTACATGACAGTCTTCTTCTCACCCGGCGCCAGTGCGACACAGTCGGTCTGCCTGGCGGTTTTGGGCAGGATTCCCTTGACATTGACGGAGTAGGTGCAGCCGTTGGTCAGGTGGAGTTTTCCCCAGCTGGTCATGAAGGGGAACGGGTTCTCCCAGGTCACACAGCTCGGCGCGGTGTCGGTGGCGCCCGACGTGGTGGCGCTCGCGGCGCCCTGCGCGGTGAAGGCGAGAGCGAGGGCCGCGGCGGCCGTGCTGGCCATCTTGACGGTGTTCTTCACGGAAATTCGGCCTCCGAATGGCGAAGTTGGAGTGTGGGCATGTAGAGCCTAGGTGGCATTTCCGTGAAAGTATGGACCGGTTTCAAGGATTCCAATTGGAGGTTTGGCGGCGGAATTCTGTGTCCGCATTCGTGAACCATCCCGCCGGCGCGCGGCGGTGTGGGACGGTGCCGCAATGACCAGTGCAGCACCCGAGCGCCTCACGGTGCGCGATCTCCCGCTCCGTGTGCCGCTGATCCACGGCGAGACCGTTGCGTCCTGCCTCGCCCGCACGGCCACCGCCAACGGCTAGGCCGTTTCCGTCAGATCATCGGATCGTTGGTTGATGTGTGTCGTTGACTGACGCCCAGTGGGCACGCATCGAGCCGTTGCTGCCGGATCGCACGCCGAAGCGGGGTGGGCGGTGGCGTGATCACCGGCAGGTGATCGACGCCATCGCGTTCAAGTACCGCACCGGCACGCCGTGGATGGACCTGCCCGAGCACTTCGGCTCGTGGAAGGGCGCCCACAACCGACTGCGCATGTGGGCTGCTGACGGCACCTGGGAAAGGCTCTTCACCGCCCTGCTCGCCCAGGCCGACGCCGAGGGCGACCTGGAATGGGTCGTTGCGGTCGACTCCACGATCGTGCGGGCTCATCAGCACGCCGCCGGGGCCCGTCAAAAGGGGCCCCGGCCGGCGAGCCGGCCGACCATGCCCTCGGACGCTCCCGCGGCGGACTGACCACGAAGATCCACCTCGCCGCTGACGGCCGCTGACGGCCGCTCGCGTTCGTCGTCACGCCCGGCCAGGCCGGAGACGCACCCGCATTCGAGCAGGTCATGGGCCGATTACGGGTGCCCCGACAGATCGGCCGCCCCCGGATCACTCCGGAGATCGTCCTGGCCGACAAGGCCTACTCGTCCCGGGCGATCCGCCGCCACCTGCGCAGGCGCGGGATCCGGGCGGTGATCCCACAGCCCGCCGACCAGGCCGCCAACCGCAAGCGGCTCGGGCACCGTGGCGGCCACCCGCCGGCCTTCGACCGCGAGGCCTACAAACAGCGGAATACCGTCGAACGTTGCATCAACAAGCTCAAACAGTGGCGTGGCCTCGCCACCAGATACGACAAGACCGCCACCATCTACCTCGCCGGACTCCACCTCGCCGCCATCTTCATCTGGTCAGCGAGATGATCCGAAGGAAACGGCCTAGGTCACCCTGAGGACCGCGCCCTTCTCCAGGGCCACCCACAGCGCTCCGTCCGGGCCCACGGTGATGCCGTGCGGTTCGGACGCGGGCGTCGGGAGCTCGTACTCCTGAATCACCGCCGCCTGGAAGGGCGTTGCCGTGATGCGGCCGACGCGGTTCGCTGCCCACTCGGTGAACCAGCACTCCCCCACCGCGGTCGCGACGATGGCGTGCGGCTTGGCGGCCCGGTCGGGGAGCGCGAACTCCTCTATCCGGCCGTCCACCGAGATCCTGCCGATCTGCCCGGCCATGATCTCGACGAACCACAGCGCCTCGCCGTCGGAGGCGATGCCCACCGGCCCGGCGCCCTCGGTGGGCAGCGGGTGGAGGTCCACCCGGCCGTCGACGCCGATGCGGCCGATCGCGTTCGCCTGGTTGAGGGTGAACCAGAGCCCGCCGTCGGGGCCCGCCGTGATCATCGAAGGGAACCCGCCCTCGACCGGCAGGGCGAACTCGGTGAACTCCCCGTCCACGTCCACGCGGCCGACGCGATCGGTGTTCAACTCCGTGAACCACAGCGCGCCGTCGGGCCCGGGGGTGATCCCGTACGGCCCGCTGTCGGGCGTCGGCACGGGGAACGCCTCGGTCTTCCCGTCGACGGTGACGCGGCCGATGTGGTGGTCCTTGGTGCGGGTGAACCACAGCGCGCCGTCGGGCCCGGGAGTGATGACGGTCGGGCCGGACTCCGGCGCGCCGATGCCGTACCGCGTGAACTCCTCGTCCACGGTGAGGCGCGCGACCTCACCGCCGCCGTTGAGGGTGAGCCACAGGGCGCCGTCCGCCCCGGCCGCGATCCCGTACGGGCCCGCGGCGTCGTCCGCCAGGCGGATCTCATGCAGATGTGGGGCACGGTGGTCTGACAC
>NZ_WMBF01000485.1:0-4739 GCF_019400875.1 Streptomyces anatolicus
GCCCCACCCCGGTCGGAGGCGGTGTGTCTTTCCCGGCCCTCTCGGGCTCAGGTGAGGGCGTCGACGGCAATCCGGGTCATGTCGGCGGCGATGCGGTCCTCGCCGGGGGTGTCCGGGTCCAGGCGGGTCGTGTAGACGGAGATGACCAGCGGGGCGCCGCCCCTGGGGGGCCAGGCCACGGCGACGTCGTTGACCCCGCCGTACGCGGGCGAGCCGGTCTTGTCGCCGACCCGCCAGCCCTCCGGGAGCCCGGCGCGGATCCGGGCGTCGCCGGTGGTGTTCTCCACGAGCCACCGCACGAGCTGGTCGCGGTCGGGCGCGGCGAGGGCGTCGCCGAGGACGAGCTTGCGCAGGTTCGCGGTCATGGCCGCCGGGGTCGTCGTGTCGCGCGGGTCGCCGGGGATGTTGGTGTTGAGGTCGGTCTCCCAGCGGTCGAGGCGGGTCCGGGTATCGCCGAGGGAGCGGGCGAACTCGGTGATGCCCGAGGGGCCGCCGAGCCGGCGCAGCAGGAGGTTGCCCGCCGCGTTGTCGCTGTAGGTGACCGTCGCGTCGCACAGCTCCCGGACCGTCATGCCGGTCGGGAGGTGCATCTCGCACCGGGGCGAGTAGGTGACCAGATCGTCGCGCCCGTACCGGATCAGTACGTCGAGCAGCCCCGGCTCCTCCTCGCGCGCCCTGCGCAGGATCGCGGCGGCGGCGAGCACCTTGAACGTCGAGGCGATCGCGAACCGCTCGTCGGCGCGGTAGCCGAGGGTGGCGCCGGTACCGGTGTCCAGGGCGTGCAGACCGATGCGGCCCGGATACCCCTTCTCCAGCTCACGCAGCCGGCGCCGGGCACCCGCCGAGGGCGTCGCGTGCGCGGCGCCGGGCACCGAGAGGAACACGGGGGCCGCGGCCGCGGCGCCAAGGAGGGATCTACGGGAGGGAGTTACGTTCATGATCATGACGGTACCGGGCGGCGCGTGGGCCGGGTACGGAAGCCGCGCGGCAAGAGGAGGGCGGGGTATGGGAACGCCGACGACGCCGGGTGTCCGTGTTGTAGCCTGGCCCCGCGCCGGTAGGCAGGCGTGCTCCACACTCCAAGGACCCGGCACCTTGGAGGGAGTGAAGGGCTCTGACGAACCCACCTACGAGCACGGGCAGTTCGTGTCAGGGATGTACGCATCACCTCAGTGGTCGCGCCGGGCGACAGAACCACAGGGGGACGTATGTCCAAGCAGAGCAATCGCCGGCGTGCGGCCGACATGTGTGACAAGGCGACCGGTGTCGGCTACCAGCGGAGCCTGAACTGGGCCGAGGAGAACCGGATCTCGCGCCTGCGGCCCGTACCGGACGCGGCCAGTTCCGATCAGCGGCGATTCGAGGCCCTCCTCGCGCACAGCTTGACCGAACCGCTGCGAGACTGCCAACTCGACGGTGCCGTGCTGGGGTTGCGGGGCGTGGACCCCTGCCCCGACCAGCCTGTTCTCCGCCTGCATCCGGTCATGGCGAACCGGATGGTGGCCGAACTGATGCCACGCTTCGACGCCTTCTTCGGCGGCATGCGCGGGGTCCCCGGGCTGCGCCTCACGTGCTCCGACGGGCATTGGCTCCTGGTGGACGTGGGTGGCTCGGCCTCCGTGCGTCTGGCCCACGAGGACCCCGACTGGACCCCGCGGCTCCCGGGGCGGGAACGGGGCATGACCGACATCTGGCGAGACGCGCCGACCCGGCTCTCGCGTGTCGAGCGCCAGGAGATCGCCGAGTGGGGAGCGGGATATGGCCATGCGGCCAGTGGCGAGACCCGTGACCTGCTGTTCAGCCGGGTGTTGCGGCGTCCGTGCCTGATCAACGTCGCGGGGAGCGCACACGGCTGGGCCAATACCTACAACCACCACACGGAGGACATCGTCATCGAGTGGTGCTGTGGTGTGCCCGCCAAGGAGGTCGCCGCCGACCTGAGGCGCAGTGGAATCACCGCAGCCGCCGATGGTGTGGACTGCCGGCCGAGCTTCAGCCGTGATCCGCACCCGGAGCGCATCGACCTCGGTGACGCCGCCCTCGTGCTGCGCTGCCTGCACGCCAACTGGTGCAAGGAAGACGGCGTCGAGCGGATCGCCGCCGCGAACCGCAAGAGGTACCGGTGAAGGCCGTGGAGGCCGTCGTCCTGTCGGTGCTCCTCCTCGGAATCCTGCTCGGGCTGCTCCAGGCAGTGATGAGGGTCTACCGGGACACACAGATCCTGCGCATGCTGCGCGGGGCACTCGCCGACTGCTCACCTGACGAACGGACACGACTCTGCCTCGAACTGGTCCAGGTGCTGCGGAGCACCGCGGCGCTGCCCTCGGGCGGACCGCAGCCGCCGGAGGGGCAGAGCTGATCGCGGCACGTCCGCGGGCCGGTGTACGCCCCTCAGGCCGGTGGCCGCGGTGGCCGCATGCAGGGCGGGAGCCGGACGGTCTTCGCGCTGCGCCGGTCGTGTCCGCTCAGACCTCCACGAGGACCTGATCGAGCGACTTGCGAACCAGGTCGGGGACCTGGCAGTCCGGTGCCGGATAGCCCACCGGGATCACCGCGAACGCCTTCTCGTTCTCGGGGCGGCCGAGTACCTGGGAGAGGAAACGCATCGGGCTCGGGGTGTGGATGAGTGCGGCGAGGCCCGACAGGTGCAGGGCGGAGAGCAGCATGCCCACCGCGATGCCGACCGACTCGTCTACGTAGTAGTGCTTGTGCTTGGTGCCGTCCTCGCCGAGCCAGTACCGCTGCTGGAAGACGACGATCAGCGCGGGCGCGTCCGTCAGGTGCGGCTTCACCTCGTCCGTGCCGAGGGGGCGCAGCGCCGCCAGCCACTCCTCGCCGAGCCGGCCGTCGTACGAGACGCGCTCCTCGTGCTCGGCGGCCTCGCGGATGCGGCGGCGGACCTCCGGGTCCTGGACGAGGACGAACGTCCACGGCTGCTGGTGCGCGCCGGACGGCGCGGTCGCCGCGCACGCGATGGCGTCCCGCACGACCTGCGCGGGCACCGGGTCCGGCGCGAACTGCCGTACCGTGCGCCGCTCCCGCATCCGCTCCCGCAACTCGGCGGCGTGCGCCAGGGATTCGGCCTCGGGCATGCGCGCGGGGCGGTACGGGACAGAGCGGTAGGGCTCGCCATGGATGGGGGTCCACTCTTGCTGCTGCTCGGTCTCAGACATGGCTCCGATTCTGCTGTGAGGGGTGCCTCCGGCGCTATGGTGCAGACCAATTGGGGGCCACTTCGGGCCTGAGTACGCTGTCGAGGTGACGGAAAGCATTCTGCGTACGGCCCACACCAGCGAGCTGACCCCGGCCGAGCTGCGCGCCGCCCGCGCCCTGCTCGACGAGGCCTTCGACGGCGACTTCGGCGACCAGGACTGGGACCACGGCCTCGGTGGCGTCCACGCCCTGATCCACGAGGCCGGGGGCGCGCTGGTCGCCCACGGGTCTGTGGTCCAGCGCCGGATCCTGCACAACGGCCGTTCGCTGCGCGTCGGTTACGTCGAGGCGGTCGCCGTCCGCACGGACCGCCGGCGGCGGGGGCTCGGCGGCCGGGTGATGGGCGCCCTGGAGCGAGTCGTC
Source organism: Streptomyces anatolicus (assembly GCF_019400875.1). Classification (NCBI taxonomy): domain Bacteria; kingdom Bacillati; phylum Actinomycetota; class Actinomycetes; order Kitasatosporales; family Streptomycetaceae; genus Streptomyces; species Streptomyces anatolicus. The sequence continues at coordinate 3,577 of NZ_WMBF01000485.1, forward strand.
GACGGGGCGTACGACCTGGGCGCGCTCTCCGCGTCGGCCGAGGGGGAGCGGCTGTACCTCGGGCGCGGCTGGACGCGGTGGCCGGGTGCGGTCGGCACGCTCGGCCCGGCCGGCGCGGTCCTCATGCCGGAGGAGGACCCGCCGCTGCTGCGGGGCGCCGCCGGGCTCGACCCCGCGTACGAACTCCTCATCGACTGGCGTGAGGGGGATGTGTTCTAGCCCTCCGCCAGGGCCGACCGCACGATCATCTTTCCCACGTTCTCGCCCCGCAGCATCCCCAGGAACGCGTCCACGATCCGGTCGAAGCCCGGCACCACCGTCTCGTCGAGCCCGACCCGCCCGCTCCGCAGGTGCGGCACCACGAACTCGTACAACTCCTCCTGCACGGCACGGTGGTTGCTCACGAGGAAGCCCTCCATGCGCAGGCTCTTCTCGACGATGTCGGGGAGGTTGCGCAGCGCGTAGGGCGCGCCGGTGGCGTTGTACTGGGCGATGGTGCCGATGCGTACGATCCGTCCGAACTCGCGCAGCGAGGAGATCGCCGCCTCCAGATGCTCGCCGCCGACGTTGTCCACGTAGACATCGATGCCGTCGGGGGCCGCCTTCGCCAGGAGGTCGGCCGCGGGGCCCGCGTGGTAGTCGAACGCGGCGTCGTAGCCGACGTGTTCCGTCAGGTACGCCGTCTTCGCCGCCGTGCCCGCGCTGCCGACGAGCCGTCCCGCGCCCATGAGCCGGGCCAGCCGTCCCGTCGCCGTGCCGACGCCGCCCGCCGCCGCGGAGACGAACAGGTCCTGCCCCTCGCGGAGTTCGGCGATCCGGGTGAGGCCCACATACGCGGTCAGGCCGGTGCCGCCGAGGATGCCCAGGTGTGCGGAGAGCGGCACGCCGTCGAAGCGGGGGACGCGGCGGACCTCGGCGGCGGTGACCACGGCGTGCGTGCGCCAGCCCTGGCGGTGGAAGACGATCTCGCCCTCGGGGAGCGCGGGGTCGCGGGAGTCGACGACGCGGCCGAGCGTGCGGCCCTCCAAGGGGGCGTGCAGCGCGAAGCCGCCGTCCATCATCTCGCGGTGGTAGGGGTCGACGGACCAGTAGAGGTTCTCCACGAGGGCGGTGCCCGGCGCGGGCTCGGGGAGCGCGGACTCCACGAACGCGAAGTGGGCGGC
>NZ_WMBF01000048.1:0-22558 GCF_019400875.1 Streptomyces anatolicus
GGGCTACCAGGGTCCGGGCGCCCCCTGGCCCCTCCAGTACCGCGCGGGCAGCCGCCGCCCCCAGACGGGCCGCACGGACGCCCCGAAACCCCGCCTGTCACTGCGGACCTGACGCCCGCTCAGGACTCAGGGAGCGACACGAACCGCGCCCCCGCCTCCCGCAGCAGCCCGTCCAGCGCCGCGAACACCGCCGCCGAACGCGCGCCCGGCCAGCCCAGCGGGAGCAGTTCCGCGGGCAGGCCCGGGTCCGCGTAGGGGAGTTGGCGCCAGGAGTCCAGGGCGAGGAGGTAGTCGCGGTAGGCCTCCTCGGGCGGCGGGGGAGTGTCCTTACGGGCCTCCCAGGAGCGCAGGACCGGCTCGTGGCGGTCGAGGAACGCCTCGTGCTGCTTGGCCAGCGCGGCCAGGTCCCACCAGCGGGCCACCGCCTCGGCCGTCGCGGCGAACCCCAGATGCTCGCCGCGGAACAGGTCGACGTACGAAGCGAGTTGGAGCCGGTCCAGGGTGTGCCTGGTCTCCTCGTAGAGGTGCGCGGGGGCGATCCACACGCCCGGCGCCGCCGTGCCGAAGCCGAGGCCCGCGAGACGGGAGCGCAGCACGTGCCGCTTGTGGCGTTCGGCCTCGGGCACGGAGAAGACGGCCAGGACCCAGCCGCCCTGCCGCACCCCGGCCGTGGTGCCGTAGATGCGGCGGTCGCCGTCCTCCAGGAGCTGGCGGGCATCGGGCGAGAGCGCGTACCCCGCCGCGCCCGCCTCCGTGCGCGCGGGCACGAGCAGGCCGCGCCGCTTGAGCCGCGACACCGACGAGCGCACCGACGGCGCGTCGACGCCGACCGGCGCGAGAAGGCGCACCAGCTCGGCCACCGGGACCGGGCCGGGTGCCGCCCGGCCGTAGGCGCCGTAGAAGGTGACGATCAGGGACCGTGGAGTGTGCTGCTCGGACACGTGATCACTCTACGGGCCCGGGACCGGCCGGTGACCCCGCCGCCGGCTTCCCCGGGGAGCGCCCGGAAGCCGGGGTACGCGCGGAGGCCGACGTATGCGCGGAGACCGGCGTACGCGCGGAGCCCGGCGTACGCAGCCGGAACCTCTGCAGCTTCCCCGTCGCCGTCCTCGGCAGCGCGTCCAGGAAGACGATCTCGCGGGGACACTTGTAAGGGGCAAGCTCCGCCTTCACGAACTCCCGCAGCCGTTCCGCGTCGCGCGACGCGCCCTCGCGCGGCACCACGTACGCCACCACCACCTGCCCGCGCAGCTCGTCCGGCCGCCCCACGACCGCCGTCTCCGCGACATCCGGATGGCGCAGCAGCGCCTCCTCGACCTCCGGGCCCGCGATGTTGTACCCGGCCGAAATGATCATGTCGTCCGCGCGCGCGACATAGCGGAAGTAGCCGTCGGCGTCGCGGATGTAGGTGTCGCCGGTGATGTTCCAGCCATGGCGTACGTACTGGCGCTGGCGTTCGTCGGCGAGATAGCGGCAGCCGACGGGGCCGCGCACCGCGAGCAGCCCGGGCTCGCCGTCCGGCACCGGCACCCCGGAGTCGTCCACCACGCGCGCGTGCCACCCCGGCACGGGAAGCCCCGTCGTGCCGGGCCGTATCGCGTCGTCGGCGGCGGAGATGAAGATGTGCAGCAGCTCCGTCGCCCCGATGCCGTTGATGACGCGGTGTCCGGTGCGCGCGTGCCAGGCCTGCCAGGTGGCCGCGGGGAGGTTCTCGCCGGCCGAAACGCAGCGGCGCAGCGAGGAGATGTCGTACGCGTCGAGCTTGTCCAGCATCGTGCGGTACGCGGTCGGCGCGGTGAAGAGGACCGAGATCCGGTGCCGCCCGATGGCGGGCAGCAGCTGCTTGGGTGTCGCCTGTTCCAGCAGGACCGATGACGCGCCGAAGCGCAGCGGGAAGATGACGAGCCCGCCGAGCCCGAAGGTGAATCCGAGCGGCGGACTGCCCGCGAACACATCATCCGGGACCGGCTTGAGGATGTGCCGCGCGAAGGTGTCGGCGATGGCGAGCACATCGCGGTGGAAGTGCATGCACCCCTTGGGGCGGCCCGTCGTGCCGGACGTGAAGGCGATGAGCGCCACGTCGTCGGCGGCCGTGTCCACCGCCTCGTAGCGCTCGGGCCGGCGGGCGGCGCGCACCAGCAGGTCGTCGGGGCCCTCGCCGCCGTACGTGGTGACGCTCAGGCCCGGCACCCCGGCCTTGATCAGGTCGTCGACCGACCGGATGTCGCACAGCGCGTGCCGCACCTCGGCGATCTCGCACATGGTGGCCAGCTCCTGCGCGCGCTGCTGCGCGAGGACCGTCACGGCGACCGCGCCCGCCTTCATCACCGCCAGCCAGCACGCCGCGAGCCACGGCGTGGTGGGCCCGCGCAGCAGTACGCGCTCCCCGGGCCGCACGTCGAGCTCGGCGCTCAGCACATGGGCGATCCGGTCGACGTGGCCGCGCAGGACGCCGTACGTCCAGGTCGCTCCGGAGGCGGAGTGGAAGACGGGCCGGGCGGGCCCCAGCCGCTCCACGGTCCGGTCGAGGAGTTCCACGCCGCAGTTGAGCCGCTCCGGGTAGTGCAGCTCGGGGCGGTCGTGGACGAGCGCGGGCCACTGCTCGCGCGGGGGGAGGCGATCGCGGGCGAAGGTGTCGGTGTGGCCGGATGGTGTCAGCCCGGGTGTGCCGGTGGGTTCCATGGCGGCTCTGCCCCCTTGCCTGCGGGTCGGGCGCTGTGGTGGGCTCGCCTCACGAGCGTATCGTGATGGTGACGACAGTCAACGGTGCGCGATAAAGGAGGGCCCGGGGTGACGGCATTCGCGCTCAGTCCTGAACAGACCGCCTGGTGCGCGGAGCTGCGCACGCTCACCGCGGAGCGGCTGCGGCCCCTGGCGGAGAAGGGCGAGCCGGGTCGTGTGAACCGGCCCTTGGTGGAGGCGCTGGGTGAACTGGACTTGCTGGGGCGGCTGTTCGAGGAGGGGGCCGGCCCAGGCCCCGGTTCCGGTCCGGTTGGCGTCGGGACCGGCACCGGCGCGGTTGACGTCGGGACCGGCACCGGTCCGACCGCTTCCGGGACCGGCGCGCTGGACCTCTGCCTGATGCGGGAATCCCTCGCCTACGCCTGTACGGAGGCCGAGACCGCCCTCGCGCTGCAAGGCCTCGGCGCCCACCCCGTGCACGCGTACGGCACGCCCGCGCAACGGGAGCGCTGGCTGCCGTCCGTCCGGGCCGGGCGTGCCATCGCGGCCTTCGCGCTCTCCGAGCCGGGGGCGGGCTCGGACGCGGCGGCCCTGTCCCTCGAAGCGGCACCGGACGGCTCCCTCGAAGCGGCACCGGACGGCTCCCGCTCCGGAGGCTGGCGCCTCACCGGCGAGAAGCGCTGGATCTCGAACGCTCCCGAAGCCGACTTCTACACCGTCTTCGCCCGTACGTCCCCGGGCGCGGGAGCCCGCGGCGTCACCGCCTTCCTGGTCCCCGCCGACCGCGCGGGGCTGACCGGCGCGCCCCTCGACATGCTCTCCCCGCACCCGATCGGCGCGCTCGCCTTCGACGGCGTACGGGTCGGCCCCGACGACGTCCTCGGCGAGGTCGACCGAGGCTTCCGGGTCGCGATGACCACCCTGAACCGGTTCCGGCCGAGCGTCGGCGCGTTCGCGGTCGGCATGGCCTCCGCCGCGCTGGACGCGAGCCTCGCGCATACGGCCGAACGGGACGTGTTCGGCGGCAAGTTGAGGGATCTTCAGGCCGTCGCCCACCAGATCGCCGAGATGGCCACGCGCACGGAGGCGGCCCGTCTGATGGTGTACGCGGCGGCCTCCGCGTACGACCGGGAGGGCCCGAGGGCGCCCGGGATCGCGCGGCGGGCGGCGATGGCGAAGCTGCTCGCGACGGAGACGGCGCAGTACGTGGTGGACGCGGCCGTCCAGCTGCACGGGGCCCGTGCGCTGCAGCGCGGGCACCTGCTCGAACACCTCTACCGGGAGGTGCGGGCGCCTCGTATCTACGAGGGGGCGAGTGAGGTGCAGCGCGGGATCATCGCCAAGGAGCTGTACGGGTGAGCCCGGTGGGCGGCCGGCCGCGATCCCGCGCGGGCCCGTCGTGGCTGGTCGCGCAGTTCCCCGCGCCCCTTCGGGGCACACCCCCGCCAGGGCACATCCCCGACTCAGGAGCCTCGCCCCATGTCCCTGCACCGCGTCAATCCCGCCGAACTCTCCCCGCCCACCGGCTTCTCGCACGCCGTCACCGCCACGGGATCCCGGCTCGTCTTCCTCGCCGGGCAGACCGCTCTGGACGGCGCCGGAAAGGTCACCGGAACCACCCTGCCCGAGCAGTTCGAGCTGGCACTCACCAACCTGCTCACGGCCCTGCGCCACGCGGGCGGCACCCCCGCCGACCTCGCCCGCGTCACCGTCTACGCCACGGACGTCGCCGACTACCGCGAGCGCGCCCCCGAACTGGGCCGGATCTGGCGGCGGTTGGCGGGACGCGACTACCCCGCCATGGCGGTGATCGGCGCGGTCCGGCTGTGGGACGACCAAGCCCTCGTGGAGCTGGACGGGGTGGCGGTCCTCGACTGAGACAGGGCAGAGGAGTGGGAGGGGGAACCCCGCCAAGTCAACTGCGTCGGAGTGAAGTTCCGGGGTACGCGGAGACAGCCGAGGCCACTAGGGCCTCGGTCGAGGAGGGGTGAAGACGTGCGTGCGAGCAAGGTGACGGGTGTCATCGGCATCATGGGGCTCTCGGCCGTTCTGCTGACGGGGTGCGGCGACGACAACGACGGCGGCTCCGACAAGCCGTTCGCCAAGGACAGCGCCGACCAGATCGCGTCCAAGGCGGTCGAGGCCACCAAGAAGGCGGACTCGATGCGCCTCAAGGGCGACATGCGCCAGCCCGGCGGGAAGTCGCTGAGCGTGGACCTCGCGGTCGACCAGGAGAAGAACTGCGAGGGATCCGTCGACACCGAGGGCGCCAAGGCCGAGCTGCGGCACACGAACGCGACGCTGTTCGTGCGCGGCAACGAGCAGTACTGGAAGAACTCGCTGAAGAACCAGCCCGGTTCGGACAAGGTGATGTCCAAGGTCGTCGACAAGTGGGTCAAGATGCCCGCCGACGACGCGTCGACCTCCGGCCTCTGCGACAAGCAGGGCCTGATCGCCTCCATGGACGAGGACAAGTCGACTCGCAAGGGCATGAAGAAGGGCGACACCACGTCCATCGACGGGCAGGAGGCCATCACGCTGACGAAGAAGGCCTCCGGCGGCGAGACCCACACGATGTACGTGGCCACGGAGGGCAAGCCGTACATCCTGCGCACCACGGTGAAGGGTGGCGACAAGCCCAACGAGGCGACGTTCACCGACTACAACAAGCCCGTGAGCCCGAAGACCCCGGCCAAGGGCGAAACGGTCGACCTCAAGGAACTCGCGGCCTCGGGCCAGTAGCGGGCCCTGAGACACGGCTGCCGTTCTGGGAGGTCCGGCAGCCGTGTCCCGGGAGTCGACGCAGACATCCCGGATCAGACGTCTCGGATCGGACGTCTCGGATCAGATGTCCCGGCTCAGATGTCCCGGAACGTCTCGATCTGCGCCCCCACCGAGTTCAGCCGCTCCGCCAGATCCTCGTAACCGCGGTTGATCACGTATACGTTGCGCAGCACCGACGTGCCCTCCGCCGCCATCATGGCGAGCAGGACCACCACGGCCGGGCGCAGGGCCGGCGGGCACATCATCTCGGCGGCGCGCCAGCGGGTGGGGCCCTCCACCAGGACCCGGTGCGGGTCGAGGAGTTGGAGGCGGCCGCCCAGGCGGTTGAGGTCCGTGAGGTAGATCGCGCGGTTGTCGTAGACCCAGTCGTGGATCAGCGTCTTGCCCTGTGCCGCCGCCGCGATGGCCGCGAAGAAGGGGACGTTGTCGATGTTCAGGCCCGGGAACGGCATCGGGTGGATCTTGTCGATGGGCGCCTCCAGCTTGGAGGGGCGCACGGTGAGGTCGATGAGGCGGGTGCGGCCGTTGTCCGCCGCGTACTCCGCCGACCTGTCGTGGTCGAGGCCCATCTCCTCAAGGACCGCCAGCTCGATCTCCAGGAACTCGATCGGCACCCGGCGCACCGTCAGCTCGGACTCCGTGACGACCGCCGCGGCGAGCAGGCTCATCGCCTCGACCGGGTCCTCGGAGGGGGAGTAGTCGACGTCGACGTCGATGGTCGGCACGCCGTGCACGGTCAGCGTCGTCGTGCCGATCCCCTCGACCTTGACGCCCAGCGCCTCCAGGAAGAAGCACAGGTCCTGGACCATGTAGTTCGACGAGGCGTTGCGGATGACGGTCGTGCCGGCGCTGCGGGCCGCGGCGAGCAGCGCGTTCTCCGTGACGGTGTCCCCGCGCTCGGTCAGCACGATGGGCCGGTCGGGGGAGACGTCCCGCGCGACCTCGGCGTGGTACAGCCCCTCGGTCGCCGCGATGTCCAGGCCGAACCGGCGCAGCGCGATCATGTGTGGCTCGATCGTGCGGGTGCCGAGGTCGCAGCCGCCCGCGTACGGCAGCTTGAAGCGGTCCATGCGGTGCAGCAGCGGGCCGAGGAACATGATGATGGAGCGGGTGCGGCGCGCGGCCTCCGCGTCGATCGCGTCCATGTCCAGCTCGGCGGGCGGCACGATCTCCAGGTCGACGCCGTCGTTGATCCAACGGGTGCGGACGCCGATGGAGTTGAGCACCTCGAGGAGGCGGTAGACCTCCTCGATGCGGGCGACGCGGCGCAGCACCGTGCGGCCCTTGTTGAGCAGGGACGCGCAGAGCAGCGCCACGCACGCGTTCTTGCTCGTCTTGACGTCGATGGACCCGGAGAGCCGGCGGCCGCCGACCACCCGCAGATGCATCGGCCCGGCGTAGCCGAGCGACACGATTTCGCTGTCGAGCGCTTCGCCGATACGGGCGATCATCTCAAGGCTGATGTTCTGGTTGCCCCGCTCGATGCGGTTCACAGCGCTCTGGCTGGTGCTGAGCGCCTCGGCGAGCTGCGCTTGGGTCCAGCCCCTGTGCTGCCGGGCGTCCCGGATGAGCTTGCCGATGCGTACGAGGTAGTCGTCTGCCATGTGTCGCAGGTTATCTCAGATATGAGATGACGCACGCGCTGGGGTGGTCCATCCGGGGAGCGGCCTTCCGGGTGCCGCTTCCCGCACGGTGACTCACCCGTCTCCTCCGCACGGGAAGTCACCCGCCACCTCCGTACGGGAGTTCACCCGCAGCCGCAGGAAGCGTGCCGTCCGCCGTGCACCGACGCGTACGACGTGGGCCGGGGCCCCGCCGCCGCCCGCGTCACCCGGGCGGCGGCCGCGCGTCCTGCCGACGACTGTGCGTCATGCACCACTGTGCCTCCGACGAGCGTGAGGCGCACCTCGGCGGAGCTGATATCGGCCACCGGACACCGCGTCACATCGCGGTCGAGCAGCACGAGATCGGCCTCCTTGCCCCGCTCGACCGTCCCGGTGAGGTGGTCGGAGCGGAGTTGACGAGCGGTGCCCAGGGTGTGCATGAGCAGGGAAGACGTACGGCTGATGCCTTCCTCGGCGCGGTAGAGGTCGCCCTCGCCGTCCGCGCCCTGGCGGTCGATCGCGGTCCGGATCTGGTTCCACACCTGAAGGGGGTCGACCGGCCAGTCCGAGCCACCCGCGAGCACCGCGCGCCGCTTCTGGAGGCTCCGCGCCGGGTACAGCCATCGGTGGCGCGCCGCGCCGATGTACGGCAGGAGGGCATCCACGGTCCAGATGTCACGTGCGGCCCATTGGAGCTGCATGCAGGCGACGACGCCGAGCGCGGCGAAGCGGGGGAGGTCGGCCGGGTCGGCCAGTTGGAGGTGGGCCGTGGTGTTGCGCAGGTCGCGGCGGCCGGTGGCGCGCAGGGCGTACGCGTATCCGTCGAGGGAGGTGCGCACGGCGCGGTCGCCGATGGCGTGCGCGTGCATCTGCCAGCCCGCCGCGTTGAAGGCGGCGGTGAGCCGTCCGTAGTCGGCGGCCGTGACGTACAGGTCGCCGCGGTTGTCGGTGGGCCTGCCGTCCTCGTCCAGATAGGGCTCCAGGAGCGCGGCGGTCTGCGCCGGGTACTCGATGACGCCGTCGAGGAAGACCTTCACCGTGCCGAAGCGCAGTTCGCGTACGCCCTTGAAGTCCGCCCGCAGCCCATTGGCGTACGCGAGCGCCGCCGCCGGATCCTTCGTCAGCTCGGTGTCGATGCGCAGGGCGGGCACGATGCGCTGCGGCAGGCGGCCCGACTCGGCGAGCCGCTGATAGACCTTCAGCGTGGAGCGGTCCACCACGGCTTCCATGAACGTGGTGATCCCGGACGCGGCGGCCTCGGCGAAGATCTTCTCGGCGGCCTGCGCCAATCGGGTCGCGTCGGGCTCGGGGATGTGCCGGGAGACGAGCGGCTGGGCGTCGTCCTTCAGTACGCCGGTGGGTTTGCCGTCCCTGCCCTTGACGATCTCCCCGCCGGGCGGGTCCGGCGTCGAGGCGGTGACCTTCGCGATGTCCAGGGCGCGCTGACTGGCCCACAGGTTGTGGCCGTCGCCACCGCGCAGGACGATCGGGCGCCGGGTCGGCAGCGCGTCGAGCATCGAGTGGTGCGGGGCGGTGCCGCGGGGCAGGAGCCCGATGGGGTTCCAGTCCTCCACCACCAGCCAGCCGTCGGGCTCCTGGTCGGCGGAGTCCGCCAGGAACCCGGTCAGCGTCTTTTGCAGCTCCTCGACCGTCTGCTCGGCCCCCGCGAGAGAGGGCCGCAGCGAACGGTTCGCGGCGCCCATCGGGTGGGCGTGCCCGTCGTGGACGCCGCTCATGAGGGTGCCGCCCCGGGCGTCCACCACCTCGGTGTCCCGGCCGATGAACCGCCGCAGGGCGCGGCCGGCCCCCACGGCGAGGATCCGCCCGTCCCGCCCGACGGCCACGGCCTCGGCCCGCGCGGGGTCCGAAGTGCCGGTGAACACGCGGGCGTTGTGCACGACGAGCGCGGCGGAGCGGCGCCGGGCGGGGGAGGCGGCGGCGGTTCCGCCGGTTCCGAGGGCTCCGACAGCCCCGGCGGCTCCGGCGGCTCCGGCGGCCAGGAGAATGCCGCGCCGGGAGGGCTGGGGGACGTACGACGTGGATGCGGGCGGCTTGGGCAAGAGGGCGCTCCAAACGTGACGGCGACGGCCAGGGATGAGTGGGCGGGCGACTTCCGCCGCGAAGCCCGGGCACGGACGAGGGCCCCGCGACGACCCGCCCCAGACCCTCGACGAGTAATCCGTTAACCAGAACCCGCCCCGGACGACGATTTCCGTACGATGAGCCGCGTGCCAGGGCCGAGACTGACCGACATAGCCCGCGCCGCGGAGGTCTCGACGGCGACGGTCTCCCACGCCCTCAACGGCACCGGCAGGATCGGCGAGGCCACCCGCCGCCGCGTCCGCGAGACGGCGACGCGGCTCGGCTACGGCGCCCCCGGCCCCCGGAGCGGCCGCACGCTCGGCGTCGCCGTCACCACCTTCCCCGGCGCCTGGAACTACACGGAGGTCGCCTACTTCTCGCGCGTGGTCACCGCGGCCACCTCCGCCGCCCACGCGCGGGGCTACGCCCTGACGACCTTCCCCGCCGACCGCGCCGCGGACGACTCCTGGCACGGTCTGAGCGTCGACGGCATGCTCATCGTGGACAGCCCGCGAGGCGACCCGATGGTCCGCGCGCTGCGGGCCCGCGGCATCCCGCTCGTCTTCGACGGCGCCCCCGGCGACCCCCGCCCCGGCGACCGCTGGGTCGACAACGACCACGGGGCGACCACGCACGAGGTCCTCGACCACCTCACCGCGTCCGGCGCCCGCCGCATCGCCCTCCAGTCCGGCAACGGCGACGAGCACTACGCCCGCGCGGTCACGGCGGCGTACACCGGGTGGTGCGCCCGGCACGGCACGGCCCCGCGGATCGTGCCCTTCGAGGTGGCCGACGGCCAGGGGCACGCGTTCGACGCGCTGTTGCGGGGCCCGGACCGGGCCGACGCCGTCTACGCCGCGTACGACCCCGGCGGCCGCCAGCTGTTGGCCGCGGCGGCCCGCCACGGCCTGCGCGTCCCGGCCGACCTGCGGGTGGTGTGTGCGAGCGAGGACCCCGGGTACGCGGTGACCGTGCCGCCCGTGACCACGGTGACCCTCGACCCGGAACGCACCGCGCGCGCCGCGGTGAGGCTCCTGGTCGACCAGATCGAGGGCACGTGCCGGACGCCTCCCGGCCCGGTCGTCGTACCGTCCGCGCTCCTGGGGCGCGCCTCGTCGGCCGCGTACGCCGAGTAGCCGGAAGCCGGGGGCCGGGGGCTCACGCTGGGGGCTCCCTCACCCGTGTCCCGCCGCACAGGCGGTCCGGGATACTGGAGGCCGTCGGTGCCGCCCTCGACGCGAGCCGCACCACGGACACCTCACCGCCCGCGACAGCCCGGTCACGCGCACCGAACGGAGTCGGCCATGACCCGCGAAACCCGCCCGCATCGCTCCGATAACATGCTCGGACTCACAGCCCACGTCTAACAAATCGGCCAAACAATTGATATCCAGAGCATCGCAGGTGTTTTCGCGCACAAACCGCACAACCATGCTCGCCGCATGGCGTCGGCCACGGGCGATCCTGTGGACCGCGGCGGCTGTGGTGGCCCTCGCGTTCCTCATCGCGCTGGAGATCGCCGCGCGCGGCTACGGCCTGCCCGGGCCGATCACCAACCAGGCGCGCGAGGTGATCTTCGCCCCGAAGTCGGGCCCGCTGCTGTACGCGGGCATGGCGTTGATGATGGTGGTCCTCACCTGGCGGCAGCGGTTCATCGCCATGGGGGTCGCGGTCGGCATCGACATCGTCTTCTTCCTGGTGCGCTGGGCGGTCGACGCCAAGATGATGTTCGGCAACGGCGCGCTGTGGGTGATGCTGGCCTGCGCGGTGATCGCCGTCACGCGCCGCACCGGCCGGGACCGGCTCCTGCTCCTGAAGGGCGTGGGGCTCGGCCTGCTGCTCGTGGCCGGCCGCAAGACCGGTGACACCTGGCTGCTCATCACGTGGAAGACCCGCCCGACGGTGCTCGACCAGTACGTGGCGACCGCCGATCACGCGCTGGGCAACCCCTCCTGGATCGTGGGCCGGATGGTCAACGCCACCGGCGAGGTCGGCGCGCACGTCCTCGACTACGTCTACATCCAGCTCGCGGTCGCCGCGGTCGTCATCGCGCTCTACCAGCTGCGCAACGTGGCGAGCGAGGGCCGCTTCCCGGGGCACCACCTGGTGCGTACGTTCCTGGTCATCGGTCTGCTCGGGCCGGGCATCTACATGATCTACCCGGTGGTCGGGCCGATCTTCGCGTACGGCGTCCACGGCGAGCACTGGGCGGTGGCCGACATCTGGCCCAACACGCCGCCGACGATCACCACCCCGCACGTGATGCCGTTCGACGACAAGACGCCGCGCAACTGCATGCCGAGCCTGCACACGGCGTGGGCCACGACGATCTTCATCCACTCCCGCAAGGGCCCGAGGCTGCTGCGTTACGCGGGCACGTTCTGGCTGATCGCCACGCTCGGCGCGACGCTGGGCTTCGGCTACCACTACGGCGCGGACATCGTCGCCGGTGTCGTCTTCGCGTACACGATCGACGCGGCACTGCGCTCGTTCGACCGCGGCTGGGACCGCGCGAGCATCCAGCTGGTGGCCTACGGCACGACGGTCTTCGTCCTGTTCCTGCTGTCGTACCGCTTCCTGCCGATGGAGATGGCCCGGCACCCGTGGCTGTTCGGGCCGCTGCTGATCGGGGCGATGGCGTCGGTCATCTACGGCTATATACGGACCGCGGAACCACGCGAACCGAAGCCCGCACCGCCGACGCAGAAGCTGGAGCCACAGCCCGAGATGGTCTGACGCGGCCTCGCCTCAGGGGTGGTCCAGCGCGGAGCCGAGCAGGCCGAGCGGTGGCGCCCCGAGCGCGAGCATCGAGGCGTGGAAGCGGCCCAGGTCGAACCGGGAGCCCCACTGCCGGCGCGCCCTGTCCCGCAGGTCGAGGATGGCCAGCTTCCCCCAGGTGTACGACATGGTCATCGGGTCGCGCAGCAGCCGGTACGCGGCCACCTCCGCCGCCGGGCCGTCCAGGTGGACGTCGGCCGCGAACCGGTGCCGGATCTCCGCCTGGGTCATCGCGCCGGTCTGCACACCGATCACGCCTGTCAGCCGGGTGATCCGCAGCAGGGCGTCCCGGGCCACGCTCGCCACGAACGCCGGATCGCCGTCCCGGAACCCCTCCTCGACGGCCAGCTGCTCGCAGTAGTGCGCCCAGCCCTCGACGAAGGCCGGTGACTGCAAGGTGCGGCGGATGTCTCCCGCCGCCCGGCGCAGCGCGCGGCCGTGGGAGAAGTGGCCGGGCGCCGCCTCGTGCAGGGCGATGTTGGCGAGGCCCGACCGGTTGTACAGCGCCAGCCACTGCGCGCGGCGCTCGTCCGTCCGGTCCGGGCCGGGCAGCGTGACCCGGAACCAGCTCGGCCCGTCCGGCTCGTACGGCGCGGCACCGGTCATGGTGGCCACCTGGTACCCCTGGGTGGGGGTGGTCGGCCCGACCAGGCACTCCCCGTCGAGGTAGGGCACGAGTCCGCGCTCGGCCGTCCACGCCGCAGCCTCCTCGACCAACTCGGCGGCCAGGTCCAGCACTCCCTCCGGGCCGGGGCGGTCCGCCTCGATCCGCCGGATCACCTCCGCCGTCGGCGCGCCGGGGTCGATCCGTGCGCAGGCCTCGGTGAGCCGGGCCCGCCAGATGTCCCGTTCGGCTTCCGCCCGGGCGGCGAGCGCGGTCGGATCCACCTCGCAGGCCTCGGTGGCGGAGGCGAGCCGGGCCAGGGCCGCGCCGCCGAGCGCGGGGTCCGGGTCGCCGGTCGCGGCCAGGCTCCCGAGGTGGGAGACGAGCCGGTCCAGCACGGTGCGGGCGGCCTCGGCGGCCCGGCGGTCGGCGCGCTCCTGGGCGTCCAGGGCGGGCAGGGCACTCACATGACCGGCGAGCCGTCGCGCCGCGCCGAGACCGGCCTCGGCGAGCGGCGCGGGTACCCGGTCGAGGACGCCGATCGCGGCGTCCACCGCCTCCGGCCAGGCCGCCAGGTGCGCCCGGCGGGCAGCGGCGCGTTCGGCGGCCGGGGCGTACTCGCGCTCATAACAAGCCACGTCCAGGTTGTCGAGGTGGATGGCCGGGTCGTACCGGTGCAGTTCCAGCTCCCCGAAGCGGACCCGCAACGCCTGCTCCGCCGCGGCGAGCTGCCGTTGGTCGTGGTCGTGGTCGTGGTCGCGGCCTTGGCCATGGTCGTGTTGGCCTTGGCCGTAGTTGTGTACGTGACCCTGACCCTGGCCCCGGTCGTCGGCCGCCTCGGGTCGCCGCTCGCTGTGCCGGTCGGCCGGGGCGGGCTGCCGCCGGTCCTGGGTGGGGCCCCGCCCACCGCTGCCGACGCGAGGCCCCCTCAGCGCGGCCAGAGCCTTGCGCACCCCGTCCGCGGACAGGTCCTGCACCACTCCGTCGTACTCGTGCCGCCCCGCGTCGGTGCGCGTGACCGCCGTCATCATGTCGGTGACCGCCCGCAGCCGGGCCGTATCAGATGTGATCATGAGCCTGAGTCTTGTCCGGCGGGCCTTCCGCCGCCCGAGCCAATGAGGAGCGAAGTGGACCGGGTTTGGACGGCGTCCGAGCTGGCCGAGATCCTCGGCGACTGGGCCGGCGGCCCGGGCCCGCTGTACCGCGGGCTGGCCGGGGCGCTGCTGGCCGCCGTGGAAGCCGGGGACGTGGCCTTCGGCGAGCGGCTGCCCGCCGAGCGGGACCTGGCCCGCGGGCTGCGGGTCAGCCGCGCGACCATCACCGCCGCCTACGGCCTGCTCCGCGAGCGCGGCGTGCTGGACAGCCGCCGGGGCAGCGGCAGCCGGGTGGCGTCCCGCCCGCCATCGTGGGCCAAGGCCCCGGCCGGCACGGCCGCCGTGGTGCGCAGGCTCGCCGCGGGGCCGGGCGGGGTCATCTCCCTGGCCGGGGCGGGCGAGGCCGTTTCCGGTGACCTGGCGGCCGAGCTGGCGGCGGTCGCCGCCGAGGACCTGCCGGGGCTTGTGGCGGCCGGCGGCTACCACCCTCGCGGGCTGCCCGCCCTCCGCGATGCGCTCGCGGACCGGTACACCGCCGAGGGCCTGCCCACCGATCCCGGCCAGATCCTGGTGACCACCGGGGCGACCCAGGCGATCAGCCTGGTGAGCGGCCTCTTCCTGCGCCGCCGGTCCACTGTGGTCGTGGAGTCCCCTGGCTGGCCCGGCTGCCTGGACGCCTTCCGTGCGGCGGGCGCCCGGCTGGCCCCGGTGGCCCTGGACGAGGAAGGCGCGCGGGTGGACGGCGTCGCGGAGGCCTTCGCCGCGCGCCCGAGCCTGGCGTACCTGATGCCCACCTTCCACAACCCGACCGGCACGCTGATGACGGAGTCCCGGCGACGGCGGATCGGGCAACTGGCCGACCGGCACGGCGTGCCCGTCCTGGAGGACAACGCCTACTGCACGACCCTGGGCGGAACCGTCCCGGCCCCGCTGGCGGCGTACGCCCCGCCCGGCGCGACGGTCCTCACCGTCGACTCGCTGACCAAGCGGGTCTGGGCGGGCCTGCGAGTCGGCTGGGTCCGCGCCGCCACGCCCGTCGTCGACCGCCTCGCCCAGCTCAAGACCCTCGCCGACCTCGGCAGCCCGGTGATAGACCAGGCGCTCGCCGTCAGACTGCTCCGCAGGCCCCCTGCCGGACCGACCGAGGCTCAGGCGCGACTCGCCCACCTGGAAGGCCTGCTGCGCGCCCGCCTTCCGGAGTGGCGCTGGCACACCCCGGACGGCGGCTCGGCGCTGTGGGTGCGGCTGCCGGAGGCCGACGGCAGGGAGTTCGCGCAGCTGGCGCTGCGGGAGGGCGTGGAGGTGGTCCCCGGCGAGCCGGGCCACACGGATCACATCAGGATCCCGTTCCTGTACCCCGACACCACTCTGGCCGAGCTGGCCGGCCGCCTGGCCCGCGCCTGGGCAGCACACGGCCGCCGCTCCCGTGCAGCTCGTGGGAGCGCCAGACCGGTCTCAGGCAACCGGGATGCGCGGGCGTGAGCGTAGGAGTGTTCTCAGCATGCCGGCCCCCGCCGCGATGGCGGCGAGGTGCAGCACCGCGGCGACGGCTGGGTTCTCCGGCGGGGTGACATCGCTTGGGTGGGTCAGTGCCACGAGCAGCGTGAGGGGCAGTTTCCAGCTGCTCCATGCGAAGAGCGAGCCCGACCCGAGCCAGCCGAGCGCCAGGAGAAGCCAGTGGGACCGCCGGGCGGGCCGTGCCCGGGTGAGTGCCCAGACGGCGGCGGCGCCGGCCAGCGCCCAGAGCGCGCCCAGGCCGGTAAGCAGCTCTCCGTTGGTGTGCCGCTCTTCGGGGTGGGCGATTCCCAGGGTGCCGCCCACTGCCCAGTACAGCCAGACCAGGCCGACGACGACAGCGAGGACAGCTGCCCATGACGCACCGGCACCGGCACCGGCACCGTCCCGGACTCGTCCGGTGAACGCCTGCGGCCAGCGTCGACGCAGGTAGGCGGGGAGTGCGAGGGCAAGCCCCAGCCCCATCCCCATGAAGCTGAACTGGAGCAGGACGCCCATCCAGCCGGGCATGGCGGTACTGTCGCCGCCGCTGTCGGACGAGTTGCCGCGCGCGGCATCCAGCAACGTACTGAGTACGGCGTACGGCAGGATCGACACAAGGAATCCCGACCCCGTCCAGGCGCAGAATGCCACCAGCCACCCCGGTATCCGCATGCCCCAGGGCCGCACCAGCGCGAGCGCCAGCGCGATACCGATTCCCGCCATGCCGATGGTCACCGTATTGAGCAGAACCCAACCGGCTTGGCTGTAACCCTCGCCGATCGGTACCACCCCCAGGAGCGAGCCGACGACCCACACCACTTTGATCAACAGATACGGCGCCAGCGACAGAGCAGCCCCGTACCCCGCGCACCGACCGACCCGGTCCCAGCGTTCCACCTGGAGGTTCCCTTCTTGGGGGGAACCCCAGCCTTGGCCATCTCACTGCCACGCGCGTCCACCACGAGGAGTGCCCACCTCCACCACCCGACGGAGACGCTCTCGTCATCAGGGCTCACCGAACGCGCGCCTCACCGAACGGGCGAGCCGCTTGTTGTGCAGGGCGCGCCTCGTCGCCACCCCGGCTCGTGTACTAGAGTTATCTCGACATCGAGATATCTGCCGAGCGCACCAGAGGCCGCCACTCGGTAAGGGTTACCTAACTAAGCCTTACCTTAGCGGATCGACGAGGAGTCGTGGCGGCAGGATGTGCTGGAACGCGCACAAAAAAGAAGGAGACTGTCGTGTCGGCGAACAGCTTCGACGCCCGCAGCACGCTGCGCGTGGGCGACGAGTCGTACGAGATCTTCAAGCTGGACAAGGTCGAGGGCTCCGCACGGCTCCCTTATAGCCTGAAGGTCCTCCTTGAGAACCTGCTCCGCACCGAGGACGGCGCGAACATCACCGCCGACCACATCCGTGCGCTCGGCAACTGGGACTCCCAGGCCCAGCCCTCCCAGGAGATCCAGTTCACGCCGGCCCGCGTGATCATGCAGGACTTCACCGGCGTCCCGTGTGTGGTGGACCTCGCCACCATGCGTGAGGCCGTGAAGGAGCTCGGCGGCGACCCGGCGAAGATCAACCCGCTGGCCCCGGCCGAGCTGGTCATCGATCACTCCGTTATCGCCGACAAGTTCGGCACCGCGGAGGCCTTCGGCCAGAACGTGGAGCTGGAGTACGGCCGCAACAAGGAGCGCTACCAGTTCCTGCGCTGGGGCCAGACCGCCTTCGACGAGTTCAAGGTCGTCCCCCCGGGCACCGGCATCGTCCACCAGGTGAACATCGAGAAGCTGGCCCGTACGGTCATGGTCCGCAACGGCCAGGCCTACCCCGACACCCTGGTCGGCACCGACTCGCACACCACGATGGTCAACGGCCTGGGTGTCCTCGGCTGGGGCGTCGGCGGCATCGAGGCCGAGGCCGCGATGCTCGGCCAGCCGGTCTCCATGCTCATCCCGCGCGTCGTCGGCTTCAAGCTGACCGGTGAGCTGCCCGCCGGCACCACCGCCACGGACCTCGTGCTGACCATCACCGAGATGCTGCGCAAGCACGGTGTCGTCGGCAAGTTCGTCGAGTTCTACGGCGAGGGCGTCTCCGCCACCTCGCTCGCCAACCGCGCCACCATCGGCAACATGTCGCCCGAGTTCGGCTCCACCGCCGCGATCTTCCCGATCGACGACGAGACGCTGAAGTACCTGCGCCTGACCGGCCGTGACGAGCAGCAGGTCGCGCTCGTCGAGGCGTACGCCAAGGAGCAGGGCCTCTGGCTCGACCCGGCCGCCGAGCCCGACTTCTCCGAGAAGCTGGAGCTGGACCTCTCCACGGTCGTCCCGTCGATCGCGGGCCCGAAGCGTCCGCAGGACCGCATCGTCCTCGCCAACGCCGCCGAGCAGTTCAAGATCGACGTACGCAACTACGTCGACAGCGTGGACGAGGCGGGCAAGGAGTCCTTCCCGGCCTCCGACTCCCCGGCGACCACCAACGGCGTCCCGTCGAACCCGGTCCTGGTGACCGCCCCCGACGGCTCGACGTACGAGCTGGACCACGGCGCCGTCACCGTCGCCGCGATCACCTCCTGCACCAACACCTCGAACCCGTACGTGATGGTCGCCGCCGCGCTCGTCGCGAAGAAGGCCGTCGAGAAGGGCCTGACCCGCAAGCCGTGGGTCAAGACCACCCTCGCGCCCGGCTCGAAGGTCGTCACCGACTACTTCGACAAGGCGGGGCTCACCCCCTACCTCGACAAGGTCGGCTTCAACCTCGTCGGCTACGGCTGCACCACCTGCATCGGCAACTCGGGCCCGCTGCCCGAGGAGGTCTCGAAGGCCGTCAACGACCACGACCTGGCCGTGACGTCCGTCCTCTCCGGCAACCGGAACTTCGAGGGCCGCATCAACCCCGACGTCAAGATGAACTACCTGGCGTCCCCGCCGCTGGTCGTCGCGTACGCCCTCGCCGGCTCGATGAAGATCGACATCACGACCGAGGCGCTCGGCGTCGACCAGGACGGCAACCCGGTCTACCTCAAGGACGTGTGGCCCTCCGAGGCCGAGGTCAACGACGTCGTCGCCAACTCCATCGGCGAGGACATGTTCAACAAGTCCTACCAGGACGTCTTCGCGGGCGACGCCCAGTGGCAGGCCCTGTCGATCCCGACCGGCAACACCTTCGAGTGGGACACCGAGTCGACGTACGTCCGCAAGCCCCCGTACTTCGAGGGCATGACGATGGAGACCACCCCGGTCTCCGACATCACGGGCGCCCGCGTCCTCGCCAAGCTGGGCGACTCGGTCACCACCGACCACATCTCCCCGGCCGGCGCGATCAAGGCCGACACCCCGGCGGGCAAGTACCTCACGGAGCACGGCGTGCAGCGCCGCGACTTCAACTCCTACGGCTCGCGCCGTGGCAACCACGAGGTCATGATCCGCGGTACGTTCGCCAACATCCGCCTGCGCAACCAGATCGCGCCGGGCACCGAGGGCGGCTTCACGCGTGACTTCACGCAGGAGGACGCGCCGGTCTCGTTCATCTACGACGCCTCGCGCAACTACATCGACCAGGGCATCCCGCTGGTCGTCCTCGCGGGCAAGGAGTACGGCTCCGGCTCGTCCCGCGACTGGGCCGCCAAGGGCACCGCGCTCCTCGGCGTCAAGGCCGTCATCGCCGAGTCGTACGAGCGCATCCACCGCTCGAACCTCATCGGCATGGGCGTGCTGCCGCTCCAGTACCCGGAGGGCCAGTCCGCGTCGTCCCTCGGCCTGACCGGCGAGGAGACCTTCTCCTTCACCGGCGTGACCGAGCTGAACGACGGCACGACCCCGCGCACGGTGAAGGTCACCACCGACACGGGCGTGGAGTTCGACGCGGTCGTCCGCATCGACACGCCCGGTGAGGCGGACTACTACCGCAACGGCGGCATCATGCAGTACGTGCTGCGCAGCCTGATCCGCAAGTAGGCTCAAGCCGGCAGGCCCGCTCAAGTGGGCCCGCCGCGCACGGCAGTTGAGGGCCGCATCCCGTCATCGCGACGGGGTGCGGCCCTCGTGCGTTTCCGCTTCAGGCGTCGTACGGCTCGGCGGCCACCAGGTCGAGCAGGCCCGGGAAGCGCTCGTCCAGGTCCTTCCTCCGCAGGACCGCCGTGCGGCTGTTCCCGCGGTCGACCATGCGCAGCAGGCCCGCCTCACGCATCACCTTGAAGTGGTGGGACGTCGTGGACTTCGACACGGGCAACTGGAAGGAGGCGCAGGTGCGTTCGGTGCCTTCGGGCTCGCGCAGGAAGCGGGTGATCACCCCGAAGCGCAGGGGGTCGGCGAGGGCGTGCAGCAGCGTGCGCAGGTCCATCTCCTCCGGGAGGGGGTGTCCCTCGTCGTCCGGCATGGGTGCCTCACTCTCCGGGGTTTTCGGAAACGTCGGTAGGTTCGACTTGCATCGTACCTCTCGGGATGCCAAGGTCAGGTTCGATCAAATATGAACCTAGCTCTTCTCGGGGGTCTCTCAGCCATGCCCGGACCACAACAGGCACTCTCCGCACCCGTGCCGTCGGCCAGGACCGGCGCGCCCGCGCCGAAGCCGCCGCTGCTCCCGCTCCTCGCGATCCTGCTCGCCGTGTTCGTCGTCCCCATGTCCATCTCGGGCACCGCCGTCGCCCTCCCCGCGATCGGCGCCGACACGCACGCCGGGCCCGCGCCCCTCCAGTGGGTGGTGAACGCCTTCAACGTCGCCTTCGCCTGCTTCACCCTCGTCTGGGGCTCGGTCGCCGACATCGTCGGGCGCGTCAAGGCCTTCGCGGCCGGCGCCGCCCTCTACGCGCTCGCCTCGCTCGGCAGCGCCCTCGCCTCCGACATCCTGCTCCTGGACGCCTCCCGCGCGCTCGCGGGCCTCGGGGGCGCCGCGATCTTCTCGTGCGGCTCCGCGATCCTGTCCACGGTGTACGAAGGCCCGGCGCGGGCCAAGGCGTTCGCGCTCTTCGGCACCGTCGCGGGCGTCGGCGTCGCGATCGGCCCCTCGCTCTCCGGGGCGCTGCTCCAGACACTCGGCTGGCGCTGGGTCTTCGCCGTGCACGCCCTCGCGCTCGCCGTCGTACTGCTCGCCGTCCCGGCCATCGCCCGCTCCCTGCCGGCCACGCCCCGCGCGGGCGGCGCCCGTGTCGACGTACCCGGAAGCGCCGTCTTCGTCGTCGCCATGGTGCTCCTGACCACGGCCATCGTGCAGGGCTCCCAGTGGGGCTGGGGCAGCGCCGGTGTCCTCGGGCTCTTCACGGGCGCCGCCGTCGCGCTCGCCGTCTTCACCGCCGTCGAGAAGCACCGCGCCCACCCCATGCTCGACCTGACCCTGCTGCGGAACCACCGCTTCCTGGGCCTGTGCCTGGTGCCGGTCGCGGGCTCGTTCGGCTTCGTCACGATGCTCACGTACCTGCCGAGCTATCTGACGGAGGTCACCGGGCGCGGCACGGCCGCCGCGGGGCTGCTCATGGTGCTGCTCACCGCGCCCATGCTGGTCCTGCCGCTCCTCGCCGCGAAGCTGGTGGCACGCGGTGTCCCCGCGCTCACCCTCATCTACGTCAGCCTGGCCGCCCTGGTCGTGGGTGACGCGGCCCTGACGGTCTACGGGCCCGATGTCTCCGTCGCCGTCGTCGCGCTGCCGATGATCGTCACCGGCGCGGGCATGGCGCTCGCCGCCGGGCTCGTCGACGGTCAGGCCCTCGCGCTCGTCGACCCCGCGAAGGCGGGCATGGCCGCGGGCTTCCTCAACACGCTGCGCCTCGGCAGCGAGGCGGTCGCGGTCGCCCTCTACGGTTCGGTGCTCACGACACTCACCGCGTCACGGTCGTACGACGCCGCGTTCCACCTGGTGTTGTGGGGGCTTGCGGGAGTCTGTCTGCTCCTCGGGGCGGTCGTCTTCGCGCTGATGCGAGGCGGCCACGGCGGGCACGACGACACCTCACGTACGGGGTGACGGCCGGGGCGGACAGTGGCCGGGGAACGTATGGACTTGTCGGCACGGCCTCCCTACGCTCGGCGGCACCACTCGCAGAGAGCGCTCTCACCAGCTCAACTCAGGTCAGTCATCACCCCAGTTGGCACGACGAGAGGACCCCTGTGGGACGCAAGACCGCCGCACGTCTCCGCCTGTCCGCCCTCCGCCTGTCCGCCCTCCGCCTGTCCGCCCTCCTCCTGACGGCCGCCTGTGTCGGCACCGGCTTCCCCTCGGCCGCCGCCGACGCACCCCGGAGCGAGCCCCGGCCACCGGCGTCCGCCGCCCTCCTCGACGCGATGCGGCGCGATCTCGGCCTCACGCCCGCCGCCGCGCGCGAGCGCCTCGCAGACGAGTGGCGGGCCGCCAGGACCGAGCGCGCGGCACGGAAGGCCGCCGGTGCCGCGTACGGAGGGGCCTGGTTCGACGCCGGGCGCGGGCGGCTCACCGTCGCCGTGACGGAACGGCGAGCCGCGACGGACGTACGCGACACCGGCGCCGACGTCCGGCTCGTCGAACACAGCGCGGCGCACCTCGACGCGGCGAAGGGTCGCCTCGACAAGCTCAAGGCGCCGCCGGGCGTGGCGAGTTGGCGCGTCGACCACCGGGCGAACCGCGTCGTGGTCGATGTCGTCAACGCCCACCGCGCCGACGACGACGTCTCCGCCTTCCTGCGGCGCGCCCGCGCCACCGCGCCCGTGCAGGTGGACTCGGTACCCCAGGCGCCCCGCACCTACGCCGCCGGGACCGTCGGCGGCGACCCCTACTACACCGGCAACGTGCGCTGCTCCATCGGCTTCTCCGTGCACGGCGGGTTCGTCACCGCCGGGCACTGCGGGCGCGCGGGCGCGGCGGTACGCGGCTGGGACGGCTCCGACATGGGCACGTTCCAGGGCTCCTCGTTCCCGGGCGACGACTACGCGTACGTCTCCATCGGGCACGGCTGGTGGACCGTGCCGGTTGTGCTCGGCTGGGGCGCCATCCCCGACCGGCTGGTGCGCGGCTCGGCGGAGGCGCCGGTCGGCTCGTCGATCTGCCGTTCCGGTTCGACGACGAAGTGGCACTGCGGGCAGCTACTCGCCAAGAACGAGACCGTCAACTACTCCGACGGTACGGTCGTCCACCAGCTGACCAAGACCAGCGTCTGCGCCCAGGGCGGCGACTCGGGCGGCTCGTTCATCAGCGGCGATCAGGCACAGGGCGTGACCTCCGGTGGCTGGGGGAATTGCACCAGCGGCGGCGAGACGTGGTTCCAGCCGGTGAACGAGATCCTCCAGCGGTACGGGCTGAGGCTGCACACCGCCTGACCCGGCGGCCGGGCGCGCCGCACCTCGGTCACTAGGGCCTGTCTGACAATTCCCGGCGTCGCCCGGAGGGCGGCTTCGCGGCGTCAGGTGCGTGCTCTCGGCGTGCCGGGCGTAGGGCCTCGTACTGGACGTACTTGGCTCTGCGCCCGGTGC
>NZ_WMBF01000486.1:0-4712 GCF_019400875.1 Streptomyces anatolicus
GGCTTGGCGTGTGGGGGCAGGCGTCTTGGCCCGGCTTGGCGTGTGGGGGCAGGCGTCTTGGCCCGGCTTGGCGCGCGGATGAGGCCCCCGTGTTCCAGGGGGCCTCATCCGTTCAAGTACAGCGCAGCGTTATGCGTCGAAGTCCCGGTTGAACCTGTCCTGCCGCTCCTGCGCCGCCCGCTGCGCCTCCTCCGGCGTCCGCGCGGCGCGGTCGCGGTCGCGGGTCTCGTCCTGGCCCTGCGAGGCGCGGTCCCGCGTCTGGTCCTGCTTGTCGCGCGCGGCGTCCTTCGCCTTGTTGGCGAGGTTCTCGGCCTTGTCCTGGAACTGGTCCTTGATGCCCATGCGATTCACTCCCGTTGTGGGTGAGGGGGGTTGGGGCCTCGACCAGATTTACATGGGCGGACACTCCGCGCATTTCGATCAGTTGCGGAGAGTTACGGGCGGGCAGTCGCAGGCCGGCGTCACGAGCGCGGCGGCAGCGGAGGCCGGCGGCGGTCCGGGACGTCGGAGTAGCCCGGCGGGGCCACCGCCGGGTTCCGCTCAAGGAGGTCGAGCGCCACCCGTACCGCGTCGTCGAGTTGGGCGTGCCGCCCCTCCGCCCAGTCCAGCGGCGTCCGCTGCACCTCCAGGTCCGGAGGCACGCCGTGGTTCTCCACGGACCAGCCGTACGCGTCGAACCAGCCCGCGTTCATCGGCACCGTGATCACCGTTCCGTCCCCGAGCCGGTGCCGCCCCGTCATGCCGACCACACCGCCCCAGGTGCGCTGCCCCACGACCGGACCGAGCCCCAGCAGCTTGAAAGCCGCCGTGATCATGTCGCCGTCCGAGGACGTCGCCTCGTCGGCGAGGGCCACCACGGGACCCCGGGGCGCGTTCGAGGCGTACGACACCGGCTGGGCGTTGCGCGTGAGGTCCCAGCCGAGGATCTTGCGGGTGAGCTTCTCCACCACCAGTTCGCTGATGTGCCCGCCCGCGTTGCCGCGCACGTCCACGAGCAGGGCGGGCCGCGACACCTCGAGACGCAGGTCCCTGTTGAACTGCGCCCAGCCCGAGCCGCCCATGTCGGGGATGTGGAGGTAGCCGCACTTGCCGCCGCTCAACTCCCGTACGACCTCCCGGCGTTTGGCGACCCAGTCCTGGTAGCGCAGGGGGCGTTCGTTGACGAGGGGGACGATCGCGACCCGCCTCGCCCGCCCGTCGCCCTCCGCCGGGCGGAACGTCAGCTCGACGGTGGTGCCGCCCGCCGCCGCGAGGAGCGGATAGGGCCCCGTCACCGGGTCGACCGGGCGGCCGTCGACGTGCGTGAGGACCGCGCCCTCGCGGATGCCCGCACCGGCCAGCGGGGAGCGCGCCTTGGAGTCGGAGGACTCGCCGGGCAGGATCCGCTTGACCATCCAGCCGCCGTCCCTGCGCACGAGGTTGGCGCCGAGCAGACCCATCGCACGCTGGTAGTGGGGCGGGCCCTCGTTGCGGCGGGCCGGGGAGACGTACGCGTGGGAGGTGCCCAGTTCGCCGAGGACCTCCCGCAGCAGGTCCGCGAACTCGTCGGGGGAGGCGACCCGGTCGACCAGCGGCCGGTACTGCGCGAGCACCCCGTCCCAGTCGATGCCGCACATGTGCGGGTCCCAGAAGTAGGCGCGGATGATCCGGCCCGCCTCCTCGTACGCCTGGCGCCACTCGGCGGCCGGGTCCACCTCGTGCAGGATGCGGCGCAGGTCGATCCAGACCGTCGTATCGCCGTCGCCCTGCTCGGTGGCGGGCACGGCGGACAGGTCGCCCTCGTCGACGACCACGAGCCGCGAGCCGTCGCCGCTCGGCGCGAACCAGTCCAGGTGCTCGACGAGCTGCGACTTCTTCGCCTTGGCGATGTTGAAGTGCTCCAGGGTGGGGCGGCCCGAGGTGTCGGCGGGGTTGGCGAAGGTCTCGCCGAGCGCGCCCGAGATCGGCCAGCGCAGCCAGACGAGGCCGCCGCCGCTGACGGGCTGCAGGGCCGAGTACTTGGACGCGGCGACGGGGAACGGCGTGACCCGCGCCTCAAGCCCCTCCGTCTCCACGGTCGTCGTGCCGTCGCCGCCGCTGTCGGCCGGGTCGAGGCCGCCCGCCGCCGGGCGCCCGTCGGGCAGCAGGGCGAAGGGGGAGGGGGTCGCGGAGGAGAGGGGTACGAGGTAGGGGCGGCAGCCGAGCGGGAAGGAGAGGTCGCCGGTGTGCACGTCGTAGACGGGGTCGAAGCCGCGCCAGGAGAGGAAGGCGAGGTAGCGGCCGTCGCGGGTGAAGACGGGGTTCTCGTCCTCGAAGCGGCCGTTGGTTACGTCGACGACCGGGTGGGGGCCGGGCCCCGCGATGCGGGCCAGTTTGATCTGGCGCAGGGAGCGGCCGATGCCCGGGTGCGACCAGGTCAGCCAGGCCCCGTCGGGGGAGAAGGCCAGATCGCGGACGGGCCCGTTGTCGGAACGGATCAGCTCGGTGACCTCCCCGCCCCCGTCGGCTCCCGTGGGCTCGGCACCTCCGCCCCCTTCAGCACCCGTGAGCCCAGCGCCCCCGTCGGCCCCAGCGGCCTCCGCCGCCTCGCGGACCTCCCCGACCTCGCGGATCCGCCGTACCGGCTCCGCCGCGCCCGCCTCGTCGGTCACCGTGAGCAGCAGCAGGCGGCCGTCGTGGGAGGCGATCGCGAGGCGGTCGCCGTCGGGGTCGGACACCATTTCCTGGACGCGGCCGAGCCTGCCGCTCGCCAGCCTGCGCGGCGGCCGGTCGCCGGTGGCACGCGGCAGGTAGGCGATCTCGACGGCGTCCTCGCCGTCGGCGTCGGTCACGTACGCGACCTGCCCGCCGGTACCGAGCATCTCGGGCAGCCGCACCCGCACGCCGGGGGTGTCGGTGATGGTGCGGGCCGGGCCGTCCCGGTGCGTGAGCCAGTAGAGGCTGCCGCGTACGACGACGGCGCTGGCCCGACCCGTCGTGTCCACGGAGAGCGCGTCGAGGTGCTGTGCGGCCGGGACCTGGTACACCCGCCGCCCCGCGCGCGGCCCGCCGAGCCGTACGTCGAGGCGGCGCGGCTCGGAGTCGGCCGCGAGGGTGTCCACCAGCCAGATGTCGCCCGCGCACTGGTAGACCACGCGCGTGCCGTCGCTGGCGGCGTGCCGGGCGTAGAAGGCGTCGTGGTCGGTGTGGCGCCGCAGGTCGGAGCCGTCGGGCAGACAGGAGTACAGATTGCCGACGCCTTCGTGGTCGGAGAGGAACGCGATGCGCCCGGAGACGAACATGGGCGAGTCGAGGTGCCCGTCGAGGTCGGCGAGGATCTGCTCGCCGTGCATCCACAGGCGGCCCGTCGCCCCGCCCCGGTACCGCTTCCAGGCGGCCGGTTCGTGCGGCGGCTTGCCCGTCAGGAGCAGCGTCTTGCGCTCGCAGTCGCCGTCGGCGAGCGTGTCGGTGATCGCGATGTCGGCGACCGGCCCCCAGGGCAGTTTGCCGCCGGGGGAGCCGTCGACGGGCACGCTGTAGGCCCAGCAGAAGTGCGAGAAGGGCTGGCCGTGCGAGGAGACGGCGAGCACGCCGCCGTCGGGGGACCAGCCGCAGACCCGGGTGTCGGCGCTGCCCCAGTAGGTGAGGCGGCGCGAGGGACCGCCGGCCACGGGCGCCAGATGGATCTCCGGGTCGAGGCTGCGCCAGGTCGTGTACGCGATGTGGCGGCCGTCGGGCGAGAAGCGGGGGTGGCCGACCTTGGTCCGGTCGACGGTGAGCCGCCAGGCCCGGTCGGCCGGAACGCCCTCGGGGGTGAGGGGGGCCACCCAGAGGTCGTCCTCGGCGGCGAAACAGAGCCGGTCGCCGCTGAGGTGGGGAAATCGCAGGTAGGCCCGGTCTGCCTGGGCATCGGCGCGCTCGTCGGTCACCTCACCATGCTTTTCCGCTCCGGGGGCCCCGGCAACTCGTGACGGTGTCCGGGATACGGCGGATACAGCGGATACAGCGGATACAGCGGATACAGCGGATGCGGCGGATGTGCGCGTGCGTGACGCAGGCCACGTACGAAACGGTTTCGTTTCGTTAAGCGGTGCCCTACCGTCGTGGAGTACGAAACCGTTTCGTTCGCAGCGGTCGGCAACAGGAGGCGCGGATCATGACGGAAGAAGCGGCAGCGGCCACGCGGCGCAGCAGGATCACGCCCGAGCGCGAGGCCGAGCTGTACGAGGCCGTGCTCGACCTGCTCCGCGAGGTCGGCTACGACGCCCTCACCATGGACGCCGTGGCGGCCCGCACCCGCTCCAGCAAGGCCACCCTCTACCGCCAGTGGGGGAGCAAGCCGGAGCTGATCGCCAAGGCGCTGCGGCACAACAAGCCGGCGTCCCTCGCGGACATCGACACCGGCTCGCTGCGCGGCGACCTGAACGAGATGGTGGCCCGCTCGGACGACTGCCAGATGGAGCGGGACGCCGCGCTGATGCGGGGCCTGTTCCACGCCATCCACGACAACCCCGAACTCCACCAGGCGCTGCGGAACCTGCTCATCGAGCCGGAGCTGACGGGCCTGAACGACCTGCTGCGCAGAGCGGTGGAGCGCGGTGAGGTCGCCGCGGACAATCCGGCGCTGGAGTTCGTCATCCACATGCTGGTCGGCGCCTTCGTCGCCCGGGACCTCGTCGAGGACCGCCCGGTCGACCGCGCCTTCCTCGCCTCGTACGTGGACGCCGTGATCCTCCCCGCCCTCGGCGTCTGAC
>NZ_WMBF01000487.1:0-4697 GCF_019400875.1 Streptomyces anatolicus
GGGCCCGGCCTAGGGCCTGTCCGGCGGATCAGGTCGCGTTCGGGTGGCGGACCCCGCGTCCCGCGACATGATCCGCCGGACAGGCCCTAGCGGGGCCAGGCCCTGCCCCAGCGGGCCGCTAGGGCTGCCCGACCGCCTCCACAAGCCCCTGGACCTCCGTGCCGGGCGGCGCGAGGAGGAAGACGTTCTTGTCGACGCGGTGCATGCCGCAGCCGAGGCCGAGCACCACACCGCTGCTGAAGTCGAGGACCCGCTTGGCCACTTCGGTCTCGGCGCCCGTCAGGTCGAGCAGGACCGGGATCTGCGACATGACGGTCTCGGCGACGTCGCGGGCGTCCGAGAAGACGTTCACCCGCATCACCACGAAACGCCTGCGCGTCTCGGTCTCCGCGTCGGGCAGCGCGCGGTGTCCGGGCCAGGAAGGCCATTCGTTGCGGCTGCGCAGCGGTACGACCTGGGCGAGCCCTTCCCACTGTTCGTCGGTGACGTCGTGACGCTGACTGCTACTCACTGACCCACCCCGTCCTGGCTCGCACTCGATGTCTGCACCGGGCAATTCTTACGCCAAGTCACCCGTTCAGCCCAACAGCGACACGGACGGCCCCCTCCCCAGGAGGCCGCACCGGCCGCTCGTACGCCTTATTGCAAGCCGTTCGCGATAAGGGCAGGTCGCCCGGTCACCAGTAGAGTGCGGCTGCGCAGCCCATCCCGAGCCCCTAGGTCAGGTACCAGCAGTGACGCCCGCATCACCCCCAGGCATACCGGCCGTCACCGTCGTCGGGATCGGGGCCGACGGCTGGGACGGCCTCCCCGCCGCCTCGCGCGCGGCGCTCTCCGACGCCGAGGTGCTGATCGGCGGCGCCCGCCAGCTGGATCTGCTGCCCGCCCCCGACTGCCCGGGCGAGCGCGTCGCCTGGCCCTCGCCGCTGCGGCCCGCCGTGCCCCGCCTGCTCGCCGCCCACGCCGGGCGCAGGATCGCCGTCCTCGCGAGCGGCGACCCCATGTTCTACGGCATCGGGCGCGCCCTGAGCGAGGAGGTCGGCGCCGCGGCCCTGCGCGTCCTGCCGCACCCGTCCTCGGTCTCCCTGGCGTGCGCGCGCCTCGGCTGGCCCGTGGAGGAGACCGAGGTCGTCACGCTGGTCGGCCGCCCGGCCGCGCGCCTCGCCGCCGCGCTGCACGAGGGCCGCCGCCTCCTCGTGCTCAGCGCCGACGCCCGCACCCCCGCCGAGGTCGCCGCCCTCCTGCGCGAGCGCGGCTTCGGCCCGAGCAGGCTGCGCGTCCTCGAGGAGCTGGGCTCCGGGAAGGAGTCCTCGTACGAAGGTGTCGCCGAGGCCTGGTCGCACGCGCCCGGCGCCGCGCTGAACGTCGTCGCCGTCGAGTGCCGCCGCTCCCCCGGCGCCCTGCGCCTCGGCGCCGTGCCGGGGCTGCCCGACGCGGCGTACGAGAGCGACGGCCAGCTCACCAAGCGATACGTCCGCGCGGCCACGCTCGCGGCGCTCGCGCCCGCGCCCGGCGAGCTGCTGTGGGACGTGGGCGGCGGATCGGGGTCGATCGCGGTGGAGTGGATGCGGACGCACCCCTCCTGCCGCGCGGTCACCGTCGAGAAGAACGCGGTGCGGGCCGAGCGGATCACCCGCAACGCCGGCCGGCTCGGCGTGCCCGGGCTGCGGGTCGTCACCGGCGCGGCGCCCGGCGCCCTCGCCGAACTCCCCACACCTGACGCCGTGTTCATCGGCGGCGGCCTGACCGCCCCCGGTCTGCTCGACGCCTGCTGGCGGGCGCTTGCGGCCGGCGGGCGGCTCGTCGCGAACACCGTCACGCTGGAGTCCGAGGCGCTGCTCACCGACTGGTACCGGCGCCACGGCGGCGAGTTGGTCCGCCTGGCGGTGTCCCAGGCGGTCCCGGTCGGCGGCTTCACCGGGTGGCGGCAGGCCATGCCGGTCACCCAATGGTCCGTCACCAAGCCCGCGGAGCAAGGAGATCAAGAACGATGACGGTGTACTTCATCGGTGCCGGGCCCGGCGCGGCCGACCTGATCACGGTGCGCGGCGCGCGCACGCTCGCCGCCTGTCAGGTCTGCCTCTACGCGGGCAGCCTGGTGCCGCGCGAGCTGCTCGCCGAGTGCCCCGAGGACGCACGTCTCGTGGACACCGCGCAGCTCAACCTCGATGAGATCACGGGTGAGTTGGTCCGCGCCCACGAGGCGGGGCTCGACGTGGCGCGGCTGCACTCGGGCGACCCTTCCGTCTTCAGCGCGGTCGCCGAGCAGATGCGGCGGCTGGACGCGGCGGGTGTCCCGTACGAAGTGGTGCCCGGCGTACCGGCGTTCGCGGCGGCCGCCGCCGCGCTGAAGCGGGAGCTGACCGTGCCGACGGTCGGCCAGACGGTCATCCTCACGCGGATCGCACAGCGGGCCACGGCGATGCCGCCCGGCGAGGACCTGGCCACGCTGGGGCGCAGCGGGGCACTGCTCGTGCTGCACCTCGCCGCCGGGTACGTCGACCGGGTGGTCGAGGAGCTGCTTCCCTTCTACGGCGCGGACTGCCCCACCGCCGTGGTGGCCCTGGCCAGCCGGCCCGACGAGGTGATCCTCCGGGGCACGCTGGCGGACATCGCGGGGCAGGTGAAGGAGGCGGGGATCGTACGGACCGCTGTGATCATGGTGGGCCGCACGCTCGGTGCCTCGCAGTTCCGGGACAGCCATCTGTACTCGGCGGAGCGGGATCGGCACGTGTGCTGATCGCGTAGGCCGCGGGGCGGCTCAGTGCGGGCTCGCCGCGCTCCGGCCCACCACCGTGCCCGCCCTGTCGATGCAGATGACGTCCACCGCCACCGGCGCGCCACGCAGTACGGCCAGCGCCTCGTCCCTCGCCGTGGTCGCCACCAGGTCGCCCAGCGGGACCCCCGCCGCCTCGCACAGGCGCAACGCCTCCAGGCCCGTGTTGGCGCCCGCCACCTCGCTCGCCAGCGCGTCGGAGGCGCCGCCCGCGCGGGCCAGTTCCGCGAGGAAGCCCTTGTCGACCTGGGAGCGGGCCGAGTGCAGGTCCAGGTGGCCCGCCGCCAGCTTCGAGAGCTTCGCGAAGCCGCCGCAGATGGTGAGGCGGTCGACGGGGTGGCGGCGTACGTACTTCAGGACCGCGCCCGCGAAGTCGCCCATGTCGAGGAGGGCGTCCTCCGGGAGGCCGTGCTCCGCGACGACCGTCTTCTCCGACGTCGAGCCGGTGCAGCCCGCGACGTGCGTGCGGCCGGCCGCCCGCGCCACGTCCACGCCCCGCCGGATCGAGTCGATCCACGCCGAGCAGGAGTAGGGCACGACGATGCCGGTGGTGCCGAGGACCGAGAGGCCGCCGAGGATGCCGAGGCGGGGGTTCCAGGTGGAGCGGGCGATCTCCTCGCCGTGGTCGACGGAGAGGGTGATCTCCACGTCCGGCGTGGTTCCGGCGCGCTCCGCCACCTGTGCCACGTGGTCGCGCATCATCTGGCGGGGTACGGGGTTGATCGCGGGCTCGCCCACGTCGAGCGGCAGGCCGGGGCGGGTGACCGTGCCCACGCCCGGGCCCGCCTTGAAGACGACGCCGGCGCCGGGCGGCAGCCTGCGCACCGTGGAGCGGACCAGTGCGCCGTGCGTGACGTCCGGGTCGTCGCCCGCGTCCTTGACGATGCCCGCCATGGCGTACGTGTCCGTTCGCTCCTCGGCGGCGAGCGCGAAGGCGGGTGTCTGGCCCTTGGGCAGCGTGATGGTCACCGGGTCGGGGAAGTCGCCGGTCAGCAGCGCGGTGTACGCGGCCGTCGTGGCCGCCGTCGCGCAGGCGCCGGTCGTCCAGCCCGAGCGCAGACCGGTGTGCTTGAGTTGGGCGCTGCGACCGCCCTTCGCCTCGCTCTGCCCGCTCGGCTCTCTTGGCCCACTGGGCTCGCTCTGCCCGCTCTGCTCACTCATGAAGGAAACCGAACTCCGTGCACGTACTCATTCTGGGGGGAACGACCGAGGCCCGTCGCCTCGCGGAACTGCTGACGGGCGAGGCCGGGCTGCGGGTGACCAGTTCCCTGGCGGGGCGGGTCGCGGCGCCCCGGCTGCCGCCCGGCGAGGTCCGCGTCGGCGGGTTCGGCGGGGCCGAGGGGCTGGCGGCGTGGGTGCGGGAGCACCGCGTGGACGCGCTCATCGACGCCACCCATCCTTTCGCCGGGACGATCTCGTTCAACGCGGCGTCGGCCGCCGCGCTCGCCCATGTTCCCCTGCTCGCCCTGCGCAGGCCCGGCTGGGTCGCCGGTGAGGGCGACGACTGGCATCCGGTCGACTCCCTGGAGCAGGCGGCGCGGGCGCTTCCGGCCCTCGGTGAGCGGGTCTTCCTCACCACCGGGCGGATGGGTTTGGCCGCCTTCACCGGGGATCCGGAGCTGGACGGTCTCTGGTTCCTCGTACGATCCGTCGACGCGCCGGAGCCGCCGTTTCCTGCCCGGATGGAGGTCATCCTGGATCGGGGGCCCTTCTCGTTGGAGGGCGAGCGGGAGCTGTTGCGGCGGCACCGGGTCGATGTCGTGGTGACGAAGGACAGTGGGGGCGTGGCGACTGCGCCAAAGCTTGTCGCTGCGCGCGAGGCGGGGGTTCCGGTGGTGGTGGTCCGGCGCCCTGCCGTCCCGGCCTCGGCCGCCGTGGTCGCCACGCCTCGGGAGGCGGTGACCTGGGTCCGCCTCCAGCG
>NZ_WMBF01000488.1:0-4697 GCF_019400875.1 Streptomyces anatolicus
GCTGGTGGAGAGGGCGGGGCGGGGCGCCCCTGTTCCTACAGCTCGTTGATGCCGTTGAGGTCGATGTCGATGTCGAAGGGCACGGAGATCTTGAGGCGGTCGTGATAGATGCCGGTCAGGGCGTACGTGCCGGACACCGTGCCGAGTTCGTGGACCTGGACGACAGGGTGATCGTCCTGGCCCGCCATCTCCACCAGCCAGAAGTGGCGGATACCGGCAGCGGCGTACTTGAGCGGCTTGGTATCCCGGTCGCGGGCCTGCGAGTCGGGAGAGACGACTTCCACGGCGAGCAGGACGTCGGCGGCGGAGAACGAGGTCTGATCGCGGCTCTTGACGGCTTCCTTGCGGACGACGGAGATGTCCGGCTCGGGGCCGTTGCGACGGTCGAGGACGACAGTCATCTCCCGACTCACCCGCAGCTCCGTCGGCACGCTGCTGCGGAGCCCGTTCACCAGCAGATCGATGGCGAGGCTGTGGAACAGGCGTTGCGGACTCACGAAGATCAAGCTCCCGTCGAGCAACTCGGTGTGCGGCGGGAGGTCGGGCAGCGTGTGCAGGTCGTCCACGGTCCAGCCTTCCGGCGGCGGCACCGGCCACCGAGGCCCGGACACCGGCTCGGAGATCGGCTCGGGAATCGGCTCGGCGGTCATGGTTCCTCCCATGGACGGGATTCTTCGGCCTGCCCCCCAACCGTAGCCGCCGCATTCCGGATCCGTCATCACAAAGAGTGAGCAACCCGGTACCCGCAAGCACCCGCCGACCCGCCCCCCGAGGGCGACTACGCTGGAGGATCGATCGTCCCCCCTGTCAGGAGAGAAATGGCCGTCAATCTGGTCAATGTCGAGGCAGTCAGCAAGGTGTACGGCACCCGTGCCCTGCTCGACGGCGTCTCACTCGGCGTGTCCGAGGGGGACCGGATCGGCGTCGTGGGGCGCAACGGCGACGGGAAGACCACCCTGATCCGGATGCTCGCCAAGCTGGAGGAGGCCGACACCGGGCGCGTCACGCACAGCGGCGGGCTGCGGCTCGGCGTGCTGACCCAGCACGACTCCCTCGACCCCGAGGCCACCGTCCGGCACGAGGTCATCGGCGATCTCGCCGACCACGAGTGGGCGGGCAGCGCCAAGATCAGGGACGTGCTGACCGGGCTCTTCGGCGGGCTCGACCTGCCGGGCTTCCCGCAGGGGCTCGAGACCGTCATCGGCCCGCTCTCCGGCGGCGAGCGGCGCCGCATCGCGCTCGCCAAGCTGCTCATCGCCGAGCAGGACCTGATCGTGCTCGACGAGCCGACCAACCACCTCGACGTGGAGGGCATCGCCTGGCTCGCCGAGCATCTGCGCACGCGGCGCTCGGCGCTCGTATGCGTGACGCACGACCGGTGGTTCCTGGACCAGGTCTGTACGCGCATGTGGGACGTGCAGAAGGGTTCCGTCTTCGAGTACGAGGGCGGGTACTCGGACTACGTGTTCGCCCGCGCGGAGCGTGAGCGCATCGCCGCCACCGAGGAGAGCAAGCGGCAGAACCTGATGCGCAAGGAGCTTGCCTGGCTGCGGCGCGGCGCCCCGGCCCGCACCAGCAAGCCGAAGTTCCGCATCGAGGCCGCCAACGAACTGATCGCGGACGTGCCGCCGCCGCGCGACACCAGCGAGCTGATGAAGTTCGCGACGACGCGGCTCGGCAAGACCGTCTTCGACCTGGAGGACGTCTCCGTCCAGGCCGGGCCGAAGCTGCTGCTCAAGCATCTGACCTGGCAGCTCGGCCCCGGCGACCGCGTCGGCCTCGTCGGGGTGAACGGCGCGGGCAAGACCTCGCTGCTGCGGGCCATGGCCGACGCGGCCCGCAGCGACGGCGACGTACAGCCCGCGGGCGGCAAGGTCGTCGTGGGCAGGACCGTGAAGCTGGCCTACCTCTCGCAGGAGGTCGCCGAATTGAAGCCGACGCTGCGGGTGTTGGAGGCCGTGCAGCAGGTGCGCGAGCGCGTCGACCTCGGCAAGGGCCGGGAGATGACCGCGGGGCAGCTCTGCGAGACGTTCGGGTTCAACAAGGACAAGCAGTGGACGCCGGTCGGTGATCTCTCGGGTGGTGAGCGGCGCAGGCTGCAGCTGCTGCGGCTGCTCATGGACGAGCCGAACGTCCTCTTCCTCGA
Source organism: Streptomyces anatolicus (assembly GCF_019400875.1). Lineage (NCBI taxonomy): Bacteria > Bacillati > Actinomycetota > Actinomycetes > Kitasatosporales > Streptomycetaceae > Streptomyces > Streptomyces anatolicus. The sequence goes on from NZ_WMBF01000488.1 coordinate 2,147, forward strand.
CGAGCCGACCAACGACCTCGACATCGAGACGCTGACGCAGCTGGAGGACGTCCTCGACGGCTGGCCCGGCTCCATGGTCGTCATCTCCCACGACCGGTTCTTCGTCGAGCGGACGACGGACAAGGTCTTCGCGCTCCTGGGCGACGCCACCATGCGGATGCTGCCGCGCGGCATCGACGAGTACCTGGAGCGGCGCCGCCGGATGGCCGAGACGGCCTCCGCGTCCACGCCCGCGCCCGCTGCCGGGCGGACCGAGACGAAGACGGTCTCCGCCGCCGACGCCCGCGCCGCCAAGAAGGAACTGCAGAAGATCGAGCGGCAGCTGGACAAGGTCTCCGACAAGGAGGCCAAGCTGCACGCCCAAATCGCCGATAACTCCACGGACTTCGAAAAGGTGGCCAAATGGGACGCCGAACTCCGTGAACTCATCGGTGAGCGCGAGGCGTTGGAGATGCGCTGGCTGGAGCTGGCGGAGGACGCGTAGAGCTGCTGTGCAGCTCGCGTAACGGACGCATCACGGGCCGGTCCTCCCTTGGGAACAGGGGCAGGACCGGCCCCGTTCGGTAGGGGCTCAGGGTGATAGAAAGGCTCACCTGAGCACCATTTGGCGTGCCGAAAATCAGTGAAGGGGGAAGCGCTGATGACTCAGCCGCCCAACCAGCCGCCGCACGGCGGTCACGGAGCTCCGCAGGATCCGCCGCCGGGGCAGCCGCCGATACCGCCGCAGCCGGGGTACGGCTATCCGCAGACCCCGCCGCCCGCGGCGGACAATCCGTACGCGCAGCCGACCCAGCCCGGCCAGCCGCAGCAGCCCGGGCCGTACGCGCCCCCGCCGCAGCAGCCGGGCCCCTACGGAGCCCAGCCTCCGCAGCCCGGCCCGTACAGCCAGCCGACCCAGCCGCAGCAGCCCGGCCCCTACGGCCAGCCGGCCCCGCCGCAGCAGCCCGGCCCGTACGGGAGCCCGCAGCAGCCCGGGCCCTACGGAGGCCAGCCGCAGTACGGCTACCCGCAGCAGCCGCCCACGCAGCCGCAGTTCCCGGCGGGCCCCGGCGCCCCCGGCGGCGGTGACGGCAACGGCAAGCGCAAGAAGCTTCTGGTGATCGGCGCCGCTGCCGTGGCCGCGGTGCTCGTCGCGACCGGTGTCACCTGGGCCGTCGTCGGCGGTGACGACGACGGCAAGAAGAAGTCCGAGGCGAAGAAGAAGGACCCCAAGCCCTCCGCCACCGCCCCGGCCAACCCGGGCACCGGCGACGGCGACGGCAACGAAGGCAAGGAAGACCTCAACGAACACCGCCAGCCCGGCGAGGCGAAGGTCCTCTGGTACAAGGAGGCGCCCAAGGTGCCCGGTTCCGGCGGCGACGCCCCGGGCATGTGGGTCGACGGCGACACCGTGGTCAAGGCGGCGTACAAGGAGCTGTTCGCGTACGACGTGGAGACCGGCAGGACCAAGTGGCCCGCCATCAAGTTCCCGCAGAAGGTCTGCGCCGCGACGGAGAAGGCCACCGACGACGGCAAGATCGTCGTGGCGTTCAAGGACGGCACCAAGAGCAGCGCCAAGTGCAACCAGCTCCAGGTCATCGACCTGAAGACCGGCGAGAAGGGCTGGCACAAGACGGTCAAGGAGGAGGGCATGTTCGACTTCTCCATGCAGAGCCACCTCGTCCTCGTCGGCGATGTGCTCATGGTCGGCCGTGACCAGTCCGGGACCGCGCTGCGGATGAGCGACGGCAAGAAGCTCTACGTCGCGGACAAGAAGGAGGAGGGCACCTGCTTCCCCAAGGGGTTCGCCGGCGGTGACGGCAAGCTCCTGATGGCGCTCTCCTGCGGCGCGGCGGGGCCCGAGGAGCACGACGAGCTGCAGCAGCTCGACCCCAAGACGGGCAAGGCCCTGTGGACCAAGAAGTTCCCCAAGGGCTGGCAGGTCCGCAAGGTCTACGGGACGAGCCCGACGATCGTGTACTCCCGCAACGAGGACAAGAAGCGGTGGAACATCTCGGTGCTGAAGGGGAACACCGACACGACCACCTCCGAGGTCAGCAGCAAGGACAACTTCGCGCCCGACTGCGGCACCTCGATCCTCGACGACAACCTGGGCGGCTGCCAGGGCGTGGCCTCCGACGACAAGTACCTCTACCTGCCGACGGCCGACCAGGGCGCCAACGCGATCGTCGCGATCAGCCTGGCCACCGGCAAAGAGGCCTGGCGCACCAAGTCGCCGCTGGACGAGACGATTTTCCCGATGAAGGTCGAGAACGGGGAGCTGATCGCGTACGTCGAACCGTCGTACGATGCCGGCGGCCGCGTCGTCTCCATCGCGACGTCCGGTTCGCACAAGCCCAAGACCCTTCTGCAGCACCCGAAGGGCACCTCGCAGATCGAGAGCGGCTTCTACTCGAAGGACGTCGACTACGTGGACGGGCGCTTCTACATCTCGACCACCAGCATCACGGGCAGCACCACCGGCCAGTCGAAGCTGATGCTCGCCTACGGCAAGTGACCTCCCCCGCCGTCCCGTTCACCCCCTCGCCCCTCAGCGTCCCCAAGGAATAGA
>NZ_WMBF01000489.1:0-4679 GCF_019400875.1 Streptomyces anatolicus
CCCGGAGGGGGGATTCAGGGTGGCGCTTCCGGGTGGCCGGGGATAACCGTTTCGCGGCGGACACCCCAGGCTCGGTACGATCCCTAGTGCGCGCGCATCAGAAAGCGCCGCACCCCCCTTCTGCAAGGAGAGACCGGTGTCTGACGTCCGTGTGATCATCCAACGCGATTCCGAGCGGGAAGAGCGCGTGGTGGCGACGGGCACTACGGCCGCCGACCTCTTCCCCGGTGAGCGCACCATCGTCGCCGCCCGCGTGGCGGGCGAGCTGAAGGACCTGGCGTACGCCGTGGCCGACGGCGACGAGATCGAGCCCGTCGAGATCTCCTCCGAGGACGGCCTGAACATCCTGCGCCACTCGACCGCGCACGTCATGGCGCAGGCCGTGCAGGAGCTGTTCCCCGAGGCCAAGCTGGGCATCGGCCCGCCCATCCGGGACGGCTTCTACTACGACTTCGACGTCAAGGAGCCCTTCACCCCCGACGACCTCAAGCGCATCGAGAAGAAGATGCAGGAGATCCAGAAGCGGGGTCAGCGCTTCTCGCGCCGCGTCACCAACGACGACGACGCCCGCGTCGAGCTGGCCGACGAGCCGTACAAGCTGGAGCTGATCGGCCTCAAGGGCAACGCGGCGAACGCCGCCGACGGCGCGGACGCCGAGGTGGGCGCCGGCGAGCTGACCATCTACGACAACCTCGACGCGAAGACCGGCGAGCTGTGCTGGAAGGACCTCTGCCGAGGCCCCCACCTGCCCACCACCCGCAACATCCCCGCGTTCAAGCTGATGCGCTCCGCCGCCGCCTACTGGCGCGGCAGCGAGAAGAACCCCCAGCTCCAGCGCATCTACGGCACCGCGTGGCCCTCGAAGGACGAGCTGAAGGCGCACCTGGAGTTCCTCGCCGAGGCCGAGAAGCGCGACCACCGCAAGCTCGGCTCCGAGCTCGACCTCTTCTCCTTCCCGGAGGAGATCGGCCCGGGTCTCGCGGTCTTCCACCCCAAGGGCGGCGTGATCCGCAAGGTGATGGAGGACTACTCCCGCAAGCGGCACGAGGACTCGGGCTACGAGTTCGTGAACACCCCGCACATCTCGAAGGAGCAGCTTTTCGAGATCTCCGGGCACCTGCCGCACTACGCGGAGGGCATGTTCCCGCCGATCGAGTTCGACGGGCAGAACTACCGCCTTAAGGCGATGAACTGCCCGATGCACAACCTCATCTTCAAGTCGCGGGGCCGCTCCTACCGCGAACTGCCGCTGCGGCTCTTCGAGTTCGGCACGGTCTACCGCTACGAGAAGTCGGGCGTCGTGCACGGCCTGACCCGCTCGCGCGGCTTCACCCAGGACGACTCGCACATCTACTGCACCAGGGAGCAGATGCTCGGCGAGCTGGACCAGCTCCTCACCTTCGTGCTCGACCTGCTGCGCGACTACGGCCTGAACGAGTTCGAGCTGGAGCTGTCCACCCGCGACCCCGAGTCGGACAAGTTCATCGGCTCGGACGAGGACTGGGCCGAGGCCACCGAGGCGCTGCGCCAGGCGGCCGAGAAGCAGGGCCTCCCGCTGGTGCCGGACCCGGGCGGTGCCGCGTACTACGGCCCGAAGATCTCGGTGCAGGCGAAGGACGCGATCGGGCGGTCCTGGCAGATGTCGACCCTCCAGGTCGACTTCAACCAGCCCAAGCGGTTCGGCCTGGAGTACACCTCGGCGGACGGCTCCAAGCAGCAGCCCGTCATGCTGCACCGCGCGCTGTTCGGTTCGATCGAGCGGTTCTTCGGCGTGCTCCTCGAGCACTACGCGGGCGCGTTCCCGGCGTGGCTCGCGCCGGTGCAGGCGATCGGGATCCCGGTCGGCGACGCGCACGTGCCCTACCTCCAGGAGTTCGCGGAGGAGGCGAAGAAGCACGGGCTGCGGGTCGAGGTCGACGCCTCGTCGGACCGCATGCAGAAGAAGATCCGCAACGCGCAGCGGAGCAAGGTGCCGTTCATGGTCATCGTCGGCGACGACGACATGAACGCGGGCTCGGTGTCGTTCCGCTACCGGGACGGGTCGCAGGAGAACGGGATCGCCCGTGACGAGGCGATCGCGAAGCTCGTCGACGTGGTGGAGCGCCGCGTACAGGTGTGACGTGCTCCCCGCGGGCGCGGGGAGGTGAGGGGCGGTCCCGTTCGGGGCCGCCCCTCGTCGCGTACGCCCCGGGGAATATGCTGACCACCATGACGAGTGAGCCGGAGCAGCAGATCGGAGTGGGTACGCAGGACGCGTTCCAGCGCCTGTGGACGCCCCACCGGATGGCGTACATCCAGGGCGAGAACAAGCCCACGGGACCGGGGGCCGACGACGGCTGCCCCTTCTGCTCCATCCCGGCCAAGTCCGACGAGGACGGCCTGGTGATCGCGCGCGGCGAGCAGGTGTACGCGGTGCTGAACCTCTACCCGTACAACGGCGGCCACCTGATGGTCGTCCCCTACCGGCACGTCGCCGACTACACCGACCTGACCGGCCCCGAGACCGCCGAACTGGGCGAGCTGACCAAGCAGGCGATGACGGCCCTGCGCAGCGCGTCCGGCGCGCACGGCTTCAACATCGGCATGAACCAGGGAGCGGTCGCGGGCGCCGGCATCGCCGCGCATCTGCACCAGCACGTCGTCCCGCGCTGGGGCGGCGACACCAACTTCATGCCGGTCGTGGGCCACACGAAGGTGCTGCCGCAGCTGCTCGCCGACACCCGCGCGATGCTCGCGGACGTCTGGCCCGCGAGCTAGCGCCCGCGCTCCCGCGCCCCCCGTAAGCGGCTGCGCTCCCGCGCCCCGGAAAGGGGCGCGGGTCCTTACGCGTTGTACACGTCCGCCTGCCTCGGCAACGGGTCCTGGATGCCCCCGCTGAGGAAGGTGGAGCGCGCGCCGAACTTCTCGGTGTTCACGCCGTTCTCCGCGAGGACCTTGATCGCCGCCGAGTGCACCACGCGCAGCACGGGCGTGGCGGCGCGCAGCGCGTCGTCGGCCATGAAGCGGTGCCGCCACGGCTTGTCGGCCCAGGCGTGCCGCAGGCCGAAGGGCTCGGGCAGGACCAGCTTGCCGCCGAGGTGGTCCAGGAGCGGCGGATACCACGTGAAGGGGGCGCGGACCGCGAGGCGCACCACCTCGTCGGCGTCGACGAGCGGCAGATTGCGGTCGACCGTCTCCCAGAACTTGATGGGCTTGGCGACCGTCTTCGTCTTCGGCTCGGGCTTGCTGGTGAACAGGGGGTGCACGGGGCCGAGGGCGTGGCCGGTGACCTCGATGCGCAGGGTCTCGTGCAGCACGGTCACCGTGATGAGCATCGTGATGACCAACTGGCCTTCCCAGAGCGTGAACTGCACGCCCAGGTAGTGCCGGTCGCCGCTGCCGAACTGCTGTTCGTTGCAGATCCGCTGTATCTCATGGCCGCGGATCTGGAAGGCGTCGACGTCCGTGCCGGTGGGGCGGGCCACCGCCTTGGCGTTCTCCCCGATCGGGGTGACGATCCAGTGATTTATGGACGGGGTGGGGAAGCCGCCGGTGTGCAGCGGGCCGCGCTCCAGCATGCGGAGCTGGTCGTGCACCGCCCGTATGACGTCCCAGCTGCGGAAGGGGTGGATGTCCTTGCCGTCCTCGGCGGGCACCAGCTCCTCGGCCAGCTGCCAGCTGCCCCAGCGCGTGCCCATGCCCAATATGCCCTTGGGCCCGGCGTAGAAGACGGAGTTGCTCTGCTGCTCGGCGGAGAGTCTGGCGAGCCCTTGGCGCAGCCGCTCGGCGGCCGTCTCGCCGGGGCTGCCCGGCACCGCCTCGGGGATCTTGGCCCCGATGCCACCGCCCGACAGCAGGCTCTCCCAGCGCTCGCGCAGGTCCCTGGCGGTGCGCTCGGCGATCTGCTTGGCCCAGAACCAGCCCACCACGGGCAGCACGATCGCCGCCCGCAGATACCACGCCCAGAAGCCGTCGAAGGGCAGCTTGAGGAGGGCGAGGACGGCGAGCACGCCCATGGCGACCAGGACGGCCGTGGCGAGGGCGCCCGCGCGCTTGTTCTCGTTCTTGGCGACTTGCCGTCTGATGGTGAAGACGAGCAGCCACACGATCAGACCGGGCAGGGCGAGCAGGCCGCACAGGGCCATCACGGCCGTGAGCCAGCTGTCACGCTCCTTGCGGATGCGGCTCGCCGCCAGGCAGTGCTCGACGACGGACTGCGGCTCGGTCCCGAAGGACTGGATGAGCGGCTTGCGACCGCCGCCGAGCATCCGCACCTGCACGGTCCGCGCGAACGCCTCGCCCAGGCTCGGCTTGAACAGTGACCACATGCCGGGCACCACCACGGACTTGTGCCACTCGGTGTTGGCCTTCAGGATCTCCTCGACGTCCCCGTCGCGATACGCGGCCGACGCCAGGGCGTGCGTCGCCACGGTCTGCCCCGCGGCGCCCGAGAGCGGGACCTGGGCCCCGGGCCTGAAGTCGAATCCATCGTCCGCCACTGCCGCCCCCTCGCCGCGACGCCTTCGCTGCCGCGGCTCTTCCCGACTTCTCTGTCCGGCACACCTGTTGCCGTCCGGCACATCCGTTGATCAGGTCATCAGCGTATCGGGGAGCACCGACATCCGGCAGGGGGCGCCCGGTGCGCCGGTTCAACTAGGGCCTGTCCGGCGGATCATGTCGCGGGACGCGGGGTGTGGCAC
>NZ_WMBF01000490.1:0-4636 GCF_019400875.1 Streptomyces anatolicus
CCCAAGAAAGGTCAACCATGGACCTGGACCTGGTGATCCAAGACGCCCAAGTGATAGACGGCACCGGCCACCCCGCCTACCGCGCCGACATCGGCGTACACAAGGGCAGGATCGCCACCATCCACAGGGAGGACGAGACCCCGGCCAACCGCGACCGCCGCCCGACAGGGCACCAACACACCCTGGACGCCCAAGGCCTAGCGCTAGCGCCCGGTTTCATCGACATGCACGCCCACAGCGACCTCGCCCTGCTCCGCGACCCGGCGCACACCGCGAAGACCGCCCAGGGCGTCACCCTGGAGGTCATCGGCCAGGACGGCCTCTCCTACGCCCCCGTGGACGACCGCACGCTCACCCAGGTCCGCCAGGCCATCACCGGCTGGAACGGCGACGGCGCCGACATCGACTTCACGTGGCGCACCGTCGGCGGCTATCTGGACGCCCTCGACACCGCCCACGGCGGCCAAGGCATCGCGGTGAACGCCGCCTACCTCATCCCCCAGGGCACGGTCAGGATGTACGCGGTCGGCTGGGACGACCGGCCCGCCACCCCCGCCGAGCTGGCCCGGATGAAGCAGCTCGTCGCCGACGGCATGCGCGAGGGCGCCGTCGGCATGTCCTCGGGCCTCACCTACACCCCCGGCATGTACGCCGACGACTCCGAACTCACTGCGCTGTGCGAGGTCGTGGCCGCCCACAAGGGCTACTACTGCCCCCATCACCGAAGTTACGGAGCGGGCGCCCTCCAGGCGTACGAGGAGATGGTCAACCTCACCCGCACCGCCCGCTGCCCCCTGCACCTCGCGCACGCCACCATGAACTTCGGCGTGAACAAGGGCAAGGCCCCGGACCTCCTCGCCCTCCTTGACGACGCCCTCGCGCAGGGCGCCGACATCACCCTGGACACGTACCCCTACACCCCCGGCTGCACGACCCTCGTCGCCATGCTGCCCAGCTGGGCGAGCGAAGGCGGACCCGACGCGATCCTCGCCCGCCTGAAGGACGAGGGAACCGCCGAGCGGATCCGCCACCACATGGAGGTCATCGGCGCCGACGGCTGCCACGGCGTGCCCATCGAGTGGGACACGATCGAGATCTCCGGCGTCAGCGACCCGGGGCTCGTGTCCTGCGTGGGCAAGACGATCCAGCAGTCCGCCGACGCGCGCGGCGAGGAGCCCTGGGTCACCGCCCGCCGCCTGCTCATCGACGACAGGCTGGGCTCGACGATCCTCCAGCACGTGGGCCACGAGGAGAACGTACGGGCGATCATGCGTCACCGCGTGCACACCGGCGGCAGCGATGGCATCTTGCAAGGGTTCAAGCCGCACCCGCGCGCGTACGGCACGTTCCCGCAGTATCTCGGGCGTTACGCGAGGGAGTTGGGCGTCATGTCGCTCGAGGAGACCGTCGCCCACCTCACCTCGCGGCCCGCCGCCCGCCTCCGCCTCCCCGACCGGGGCCTGGTCCGCGAGGGCTACCGCGCCGACCTGGTCCTCTTCGACCCGGAGACGGTCGCGGCGGGCTCCACCTTCGAGGCGCCCCGCACGCTGCCCACCGGCATCCCGCACGTCCTGATCGACGGCCGGTTCGTGATGCGCGACGGTCGGCGCACGGATGTCCTCGCGGGACGCGCCGTACGCCGTACACCCTGACCCCACCCACGGCGAAGACCCGCGCCGACCACGGGCACCGCGACCACCGTCAGCGCCCGGTCGCCCCGTCGATCAGTTCGCGCAGGATGTCCGCGTGACCGGCGTGCCGGCCGGTCTCTTCGATCAGATGGGTGAGCGCCCAACGAACGCTAGGCGCAGGGCCGTTGGCCCGAGGGCGGGGCAGGGGCGCGCCTAGGTCGGTACACCCGTCGAGCACGTCGTTCGCCTCGGCGACCGCCTGCCGGTAACGGGCGACGACGTCGGCCACGCTGTCGCCGGGCGCGGCCCGGAAGGTCGCGGGCCAGTCACCGACCCGCTCCCCGAGGAACGTGGCGCGCTCCACGGAGGTGAGGTGGCCCAGCAGCCCGAGCAGGTGGGTGCCCGAGGGCACCGCGGCGGTACGGACCGCCGGTTCGGGCGCGCCCTCGACCTTCGCCGCGACCGACTCCCGCAGGTAGTCGAGGAAGCCGCGCAGGACCTCGGCCTCGCTGCCGCCGGTCCTGGGCGGCGGGGTGTCACCCCGGCGTGCGGGCCGGGCGCGGCCGGTGTCCCGGGCGCGGCGGATGATCAGGACGTGGTCGGTGACCTCGGCGGTACGCCCGTCCGGTCCGGTCGCCGTCCGGCGCGGCGCGTCGGCCCGCTCGACCGTCCACGCCGCCGGATCCAGGCCGAGCTCCGCGGCGACCTCGTGGGGCGTCGCGTACCGCACGCCGGGATCCTGGTTCCACGACCAGGGAGCGGTCGAGCCGTGGTCGACGACAAAAAGCGCCCCGCCCGGCCGCAGGGCGTGCGCGGCCTTGCGCAGGACGGCGGCCCTGTCCAGCGCGAGGGGGGTCTGGAGGTAGTGGGCGCTGACGAGGTCGAACGCGCCGCGCGGGAAGGACGCGGGCAGGTCGTGCCGTTCGGCGGTGATCCGGTCGTCCAGGCCGTGGGCGCGGGCGAGCGCGGTGAGCCGTTCGACCGCCACGGCCGAGACGTCGACGGCGGTGACGCGCCACCCCTGGCGGGCGAGCCACAGCGCGTCGCCGCCCTCGCCGCAGCCGAGGTCGAGCACGTCGCCGGGCGACAGACCGGTGACCGTCTCGGCGAGCCGTACGTTCGGCCGCGGCTCGGTGGCCGCGGGCTTCGCCGCGTAGACCTCGTCCCAGAACGTGTCCGCGCTGGTGGAGTTCATCGGGGGCTCCTTCTGTCGGGCTGCCGGGGCTATCGAGCTGCCGGGTTGCCGGGTTGCCGGGGCTATCGAGCTGCCGGGTTGCCGGGGCTGTCGAGCTGTCCAGCTGTCGGGAACACCCGCAGTCTTCTTCGGCCCCCCACGATCTGGCACGCAATCTTGCGGTTCCGGCAACCTCTCGAACCGGCCCCCCGGCCCCATACGGGCTGCTCATCCTCTTCGGCCCGCAAGGAACGCGCGCGGACATGCGAACGGCGCCCGACCGGTCCTTTGAGGACCGATCGGGCGCCGTTCGAGGGCTGCTAGACGACCGACGTCGGCCAGACCGGCTCCGCCGGCTCCGGCGCGACGGGCGCGGGCATGGCGCGGCAGGTGAAGCCGAGGCCGGTCAGCGCCCGGGTCACTTCCTGCGCCGAGAAGTCACGGCGGTCCTGGCGCGTGATCACTTCCCCGACCTGCTTGACGGGGTAGTGGCGCCGGCCGATGATCACGGACTCACCGGTGACGGGTTCGGGCTTGACGCCCTTCATGGCCTGCTCGACCTCGCTCTTGAACAGGTCGAAGGGGAAGCGGGCGATGACACAGCGCATGGTGCCTCACAGAAGGGAAGGGGCGGGAAGACCTGACGGGCTGGGCCGGACGGGCCGGACCGGACAGCGGGCTGGGCCGGACAGCGGGCTGGGCCGGACGGGGCTCAGGCGGCCCTGCTCTGCGAAGCCCCCTGCGAGGCTCCGCCCCGCGCCGCACCGTCGCCCTGTGCGCGGGCGGTGTAGGCGCGGCGCGCGCGGCCGTCGCGGGGGCGGCGGCCACGGGCCGGGGAGCCGCCGCGCCGGGCGCCTTCCTTCGGCGGGGCGGCGATGGTCACCGGGACCCCCGAGGGGGTACGGGCGCCGGTGATGCGCGTCAGCTCGGCCTCGCCGGAGCGCACCTGAATCGTCTCCGGGGTGATGCCCGCGGCAATCATCAGGCGGCTCATGTCGCGCCGCTGCGCCGAGGTGACCAGCGTGACGACACTGCCGGAGCCACCGGCGCGGGCGGTACGGCCGCCGCGGTGCAGGTAGTCCTTGTGGTCGGCCGGCGGGTCCACGTTGACGACCAGGTCGAGGTCGTCGACGTGGATGCCGCGCGCCGCGACGTTCGTGGCGACGAGCGCCGTGACCTGGCCGGACTTGAACTGAGCGAGCGTGCGGGTGCGCTGGGGCTGGGACTTGCCGCCGTGCAGCGCCGCGGCCCGCACGCCGCTGTTGAGCAGGTGCGTGGTGAGCTGGTCGACGCCGTGCTTGGTGTCGAGGAAGAGGATCACTCGCCCGTCGCGGGCGGCGATCTCCGTCGTGGTCGCGTACTTGTCGGCACCGTGGATGTGCAGCACGTGGTGCTCCATCGTGGTGACCGCGCCCGCCGAGGGGTCGACCGAGTGGACGACCGGGTCGTTGAGGTAGCGACGGACCAGAAGGTCGACGTTGCGGTCCAGGGTGGCCGAGAACAGCATGCGCTGGCCACCGGTTTGCACCTGGTCGAGAAGCTCGGTGACCTGCGGCAGGAAGCCCATGTCGGCCATCTGGTCGGCCTCGTCGAGGACGGTGATGGCGACGTCGTCGAGCTGGCAGTCGCGGCGCTCGATCAGGTCCTTGAGCCGTCCGGGCGTGGCGACGACGACCTCGGCTCCGGCGCGCAGCGCACCGGCCTGCCGTCCGATCGACATGCCGCCGACCACGGTGGCCATGCGCAGCCGCACCGCCTTGGCGTACGGGGTGAGCGCGTCGGTCACCTGCTGCGCCAGCTCGCGGGTGGGTACGAGGACCAGGGCGAGGGG
>NZ_WMBF01000491.1:0-4582 GCF_019400875.1 Streptomyces anatolicus
GTTCAGGGGCGGGCCGGGGCGGCCCGTGGTGGGCGTCAGCCCATGTGCGGGTAGCCGTACTCGGTCGGCGGGACCAGCGTCTCCTTGATGGCGCGCGTCAGCGTCCACCGCTGGAGGTTCTGCGGGGCGCCCGCCTTGTCGTTGGTGCCGGAGGCGCGGCCGCCGCCGAAGGGCTGCTGGCCGACGACGGCGCCGGTCGACTTGTCGTTGATGTAGAAGTTGCCCGCCGCGTAGCGCAGCTTCTCCATCGTGTACGCGGCCGCCGCGCGGTCGTTCGCGATGACCGAACCGGTGAGCGCGTAGTCGGAGACCGACTCCATCTGGGTCAGCATCTCGTCGTACTTGTCGTCCTCGTAGACGTGGACGGCGAGGAACGGGCCGAAGTACTCGGTGGTGAAGACCTCGTTGGCCGGGTCCGAGCACTCGACGACGGTCGGGCGCACGAAGTAGCCGACCGAGTCGTCGTAGGTGCCGCCCGCGACGATCGTGCAGGACTCGTCCGCCTTGGCGCGGTCGATGGCCGCCTTGTTCTTGGCGAACGCGCGCTCGTCGATGACGGCGCCGATGAAGTTCGACAGGTCGGTGACGTCACCCATCTTGATGCCGTCGACCTCGGCCGCGAACTCCTCCTTGAAGCCGGAGTTCCAGATCGAGGCCGGGATGTACGCGCGCGAGGTCGCCGAGCACTTCTGACCCTGGAACTCGAAGGAGCCACGGGTCAGCGCGGTCTTGAGGATCGCGCGGTCGGCGCTCGGGTGGGCGACGACGAAGTCCTTGCCGCCGGTCTCGCCGACCAGACGCGGGTAGGTGCGGTACTTGGCGATGTTCTCGCCGACCGTCTTCCACAGGTGCTGGAAGGTCGGGGTCGAGCCGGTGAAGTGGATGCCGGCCAGGTCGCGGTGGTGCAGGGCGACCTCCGAGACCGCGATGCCGTCACCGGTGACGAGGTTGATGACGCCCTTGGGCAGGCCCGCCTCCTCCAGGAGCTGCATGAGCAGCACGGCGGCGTGGGTCTGCGTCGGGGACGGCTTCCACACGACCACGTTGCCCATCAGGGCCGGGGCGGTGGGGAGGTTGCCCGCGATGGCCGTGAAGTTGAACGGCGTGATCGCGTAGACGAAGCCCTCCAGCGGGCGGTGGTCCAGGCGGTTCCAGACGCCGGTGGCGTTCGCCGGGGGCTGCTCGGCGAGCAGGTCACGGGCGTACTTCACGTTGAAGCGCCAGAAGTCGACCAGCTCACAGGGGGTGTCGATCTCGGCCTGCTGGGCGGTCTTCGACTGGCCGAGCATCGTGGAGGCGGCCAGCGTCTCGCGCCACGTCGTGGAGAGCAGCTCGGCGGCGCGCAGGATGATCGCGGCGCGGTCGTCGAAGGACATCGCGCGCCACGCGGGGGCGGCGGCCAGGGCGGCGTCGATCGCGTCCTGGGCGTCCTGCTGGGTCGCGTGGCGGCCGGTGCCGATGACGGCCTTGTGGTTGTGCGGCTGCACGACCTGGAAGGGCTCGCCGCCACCGAGGCGCTTGACGCCGCCGATGGTCATCGGCAGCTCGATGGGGTTCTCGGCCAGCTCCTTGAGCTTGGTCTCGAGGCGGGCCCGCTCCGGGGAACCGGGTGCGTAGCCGTGCACCGGCTCGTTGACGGGGGCGGGGACCTGGGTCACGGCGTCCATGAGTTCCGTATCTCCTTTAAGAGGGTCGAGGGGGTGGGAAGCTCAGCCCTTGGTTTCAGTCCTTGGTGAGGATGGAGCGGGCGAAGAAGAGGAGGTTCGCCGGCTTCTCCGCGAGACGGCGCATGAAATAGCCGTACCAGTCGGTTCCGTAGGCGGTGTAGACACGCATCCGGTGGCCTTCGGCGGCCAGCCGCAGGTGCTCGTCGCTGCGGATGCCGTAGAGCATCTGGAATTCGTACTCATCCAGTTTGCGCCCCGCGCGCCGCGCCAGCTCCTGCGCGATGGCGATCAGGCGCGGGTCGTGGGACCCGATCATCGGGTACCCCTCGCCCTCCATCAGGATGCGCAGGACACGGACGTACGCCTTGTCGATCTCGGCCTTGTCCTGGTACGCGACCTCGGCGGGCTCCTTGTAGGCCCCCTTCACGATACGCACGCGGCTGCCGTTCGCGGCGAGGCGGCGGGCGTCGGCCTCGGTGCGGAAGAGGTAGGCCTGGATGACGCAGCCGGTCTGCGGGAAGTCCTCGCGCAGCGCGTCGTGGATGGCGAACATCGAGTCGAGGGTGGTGTGGTCCTCGGCGTCCAGGGTGACCGTGGTGCCGATGGCGGCGGCGGCCTCGACGACGGGCCGGACGTTGGCGAGGGCAAGCTCGTGGCCGCCCTCCAGCGCTTGGCCGAACATCGACAGCTTCACGGACATCTCGGCCCTGGTGCCGAGGCCCAGGTCCTTCAGGCGGTCGATCAGCTCCAGGTAGGCGTCGCGGGCCGCGTGGGACTGCTCGACGGTGGTGATGTCCTCGCCCACCACGTCGAGGGTGACCTCGAGGCCCTTGTCGGCGGCGTCGACGATGATCGGGACGACCTGGTCGACGCTCTCACCGGCGATGAACCGGGCGACGACCTGCTTGGTGCCGGGGGCCGCCGAGACGAACCGGCGCATCTGGTCGCTGCGCGACGCGGCGAGGATCACGGGACCCAGCACGGGGCACCTCCACAGGTGTACGAATCGAGGGCCTTACCGACATGTCCCCACGTGGGGACGAATGCTGCGGTACGGCACGGAGAACCACCGTGAAATCTAAGGATCCCTCCGATCGGGGGCCATCGACACCTGTCACGCATCCGTGCCCTGGATCTCAGACAGATGTCTGAAGAAGGTGGCTCCCTGCGCGAGAATGGACGGGTGAAAGGCGACTACCAAGAACTGGTCGACGAGATCTCGGCGCTGCTCGGCGCCCCCGCGACCCTGGAGAACCGCGATTTCGAGCTGATCGCCTTCGGCGCGCACGACGGCGGCGGCGACGGCGAGAGCGGCTTCGACGCGACCGTCCTCGACCCCGTCCGCACCCGTTCGATCCTGACGCGCCGCTCCACGGCCGAGGTCCGCGCCTGGTTCGAGGGCTTCGGCATCACCCGCGCCAGGGGCCCGGTCCGTATCCCGCCCACCCCGGAGGCGGGCGTCCACCGGGGCCGCGTCTGTCTGCCCGTACGCCATCGCGGCTTCGCCCTGGGATACGTATGGCTGCTCGACGACGACCCGGGCCCCACCGAGCGGCAGCTGGCCGCCGCCATGGAGGTGGCGGCCAGAATCGGCGCGCTCCTTGCCGACGAGGCGCAGGCGGGCGCCGATCTGACGCGGGAGTTCCGCGCGGTCCTGACCGCCGAGCGGGGCTGGCAGCGGGACATGGCGGTGGCGGCCCTGCGCACGGCACTCGGCGCCCGTGGCGAGGGGCTGCACGCGGTGGTGTGCGTGGCGCCGTGGCCGTCCGCCGACCCGGACGACGCCCCCGCGGCCCGTACGGTGCAGGGGGCGGCGGCGGTCTGCACGGTGCCGTGGGGCACGACGGGCCAGTCCCTCGCGGCGCTGGTCCGCCTCCGCTCGGCCGACGCGCTCGCCCCCGCGCGCACGGCGGCCTCGCGGCTCCTGGAGACCGCGCGGGCAGCCGCGCCCGGGCTCGCCGCCGGGGCCTCCCCCGGGTCCGCCGGGGCCGGGGCCGCCGCCGGGATCGCCGGGGCCCGGCACGGTCTGGAGGAGCTGGGCGCCGCCTGGTGGGAGGCGTCGGCGGCGGCCCGCGCGGCGCTCGCCGAGCGGCGGTTCGGCCCGGTGGCGCAGTGGTCGGACGTGGGCCCCTACCGCCTCCTGACGGCCCTGCCCCCGGAGGCGGCGCACGACCCGGTGGCCGCCCAGCTGCTGAGCCCCGCCCACCGCGAACTGGCCCGCACCGCCGAGGTGTTCCTGGACTGCGCGGGCCAAGCGGGCCGCACGGCTGCGGAGTTGGGCATCCACCGCCAGACGCTCTACTACCGCCTGTCGCGCGTGGAGCAGCTGACCGGCCTCGACCTGGACGAGGGCGAGGACCGGCTGCTGCTGCACATGGTCCTGAAGTCGTCACGACTGTAAGCACCATTCGTCACGCCTGTAACACCCCGCAACAGAACCCCGCTGTCGTGATCATGGCGGGATACGTTCTCTCCCGTCCGCTGACACCTCACTCCACAGGGGAGAACGCACACCGATGAGATTCAAGCTGCTGGGCCCGGCCGTCACCTCCGCCGCCCTTGTCGCCACCGCCTTCACGGGCGGTGTCGCCGTGGCCGAGACCCCCTCCGCCCCGAAGACCGCGGCCGCCGCGGCGCACGACTGCGGGAACGGCTTCAGCAACGTCCCGGCGAAGGAGAGCGTGAAGATCCGCTCGACGCCGAAGGTGAACGGCACCGCGCTCGGCCTCTGGCCCAAGGGCAAGCGGGGCGACCTCTGCGACATGGCCAAGAAGTGGTCGGGCGACTCCTACCGGCTCTGCGGCAAGAGCAGCAACAAGTGGTACTACGGCACGTACGGCAACACCCGGGGCTTCGTGCCCGTCACCTGCATCAACTTCTCCTGACCCGGCGCGCACCCGGAGCCGCGCCTCGGC
>NZ_WMBF01000492.1:0-4575 GCF_019400875.1 Streptomyces anatolicus
GCTGGGGGAGAGGGCAGGGGCGTACGTGGGCATGTGTGATCACCTTGGGGGTCGTCGTGGTGTGCGGGCGTGCAGGGGAGGGAAGGCCGGTGGCCCGAGGTCAGCGCAGGGGTGAGTGACGTGAGTCCGAGCGGCGCGGGCGCGTGCGACGGCCGGGGGTGTGCCCCCGTGTCGGCGGGACGCGTTCGGGTGCGGGGCCCAACAGACCGGCCCGGTACAGCCCGTAGGTGATCCGCCCCCGCGCGGCCCCGTCCAACTCGTCGCGCAGAGCGCCGTCGCGCAGCACCGCGGCGGGGCCGAGCAGGTTCTCGACGACGGCCAGCGCACCGGCGGTGTCACCGTGGCGCAGGCGTTCGCGGACATCGGTGAGGCAGGCGGGATCGCGGTGGGCCGTGTCGATCGCCTGGAGGCAGGGGAGCGGTGTGCCGCTCAGGGCGGCCAGCAGCTCTTCCCGCCGGATCTCGGCCGGGTCGTGGTCCAGGGCGGTCAGCGTCCCGTCCACCAGGCCGATGCGGTGTGCGGCTCCCCGGCACTCCACCGGGCGCGGCCCTCCCGCCCGGTCCACGGCCGGGGGCGGCCCGGTCGCTGAGCAGCCCGGGGCCAGCGCCGACGCGACCAGGGGGTGCAGCCGTTCGACCTCGATCGCGCCGCTGCGGACCAGCTCCACGTCGGGCGGTACCCAGGTCGCCGCGTCGGGCAGGACCGGCAGCGCGGAAACGCTGCCGTCCGAGGGCGCGGGCGCGATATGGGGAGGGCCGACGCCACCCCCGTACCGCTCCAGGACGAGCCGTTGCCGGGCGCCGAGCCGCACGACGACGGGCCCGGGCGGCAGCCCGTCGGCGCGGAGCAGGAGGTCCGCCTCGGCCGCCCACCGGTCCACCGCCCGCCGACCGCTCTCCCCGCACCGCGTGCGCAGCGCGTCGGTCCTGCGTACGTCCCACAGGTGGCGGTGCAGATCGAGGCGGAACCGCCGTCTGGGGTGCGGGTGCGGATGGCGTGAGGCGGCGGGACCGGCGGGGGAGCCGTCCCACAGGGCGAGGCTGATCCGCTGGCCGGAGTCCGCCCACGCCGGTGCCGTCCTGGCCACCAGGTGCAGCGGGCCGGGGCCCTCGCGCCCCGCGTCGGCATAGCGGGCAAGGGAGATGGTCAGGCCGGGGCGGAGCAGCCCGTCGGGGGCGATCCTCGGCAGGTGCCAGCGCAGGAGGTCGGGGGCGAGGTGGCGCAGGTCGGCCCGGAGTCGGGCGGCGAGTTCCGAGCCGTGGGTGCGCGCCACGGAACGCGGAGAGAAATCGACGTCGATGCCTGCGGCGGCGCATGCCCCCGCCCAGTCGCCGACGAGACGGCGGGCGGTCGCAGACTCGATCATGGGCAGCGGCACGGCGAACTCTCGCACGCGCGGCCAGAAGGAGAGGCGGGAATCCCCGGGCGCGGTGTGGGTGAGCATCAGCACTCACCTTGCGCGGACGGGTCCCCCAATCTGTGAGCAGAATGAGTGGTCATCGCGGCGACGATATCGCTCCGCAGTTTCGATCTGCCAGCCAATTTCGGCGAGTTCGCGGTGCGGCCGGGGGGGGCGGACCCAGGATGCTGCCCGACGGAGAACTCACGCGGCTGCCCGACGGAGGACTCATAAGACGGCCCGATGGGAACTCATAAGGCTGGCTTATGAGGTCATAAAGCCGACCCGGCTACTTACTTAGGATTGCCTTAGTTTAGGCTTCCCCGGAAGTGCCCCCATCACCGCTCGAAGGGACCCTGAACATGCCTCGCCCTCTGCGGGTAGCCATTGTCGGTGCCGGCCCTGCCGGGATCTACGCTGCCGACGCGCTGCTGAAGTCCGCGGTGGCCGTCGAACCCGGTGTGTCGATCGACCTCTTCGAGCGGATGCCGGCGCCGTTCGGGCTGATCCGCTACGGCGTCGCGCCCGACCACCCGCGCATCAAGGGCATCATCACGGCCCTGCACCAGGTGCTCGACAAGCCCCAGATCCGCCTCTTCGGCAACGTGGACTACCCGAGCGACATCAGCCTGGACGACCTGCGCACCTTCTACGACGCGGTGATCTTCTCCACGGGCGCGACCGCCGACCGCGCCCTGGACATACCGGGCATCGACCTCGACGGCTCCCACGGCGCCGCCGACTTCGTCTCCTGGTACGACGGCCACCCCGACGTGCCCCGGACCTGGCCCCTGGACGCCGAGAAGGTCGCCGTCCTCGGCGTCGGGAACGTCGCGCTCGACGTGGCGCGCGTCCTCGCCAAGACCGCCGACGAACTGCTGCCGACCGAGATCCCGGCCAACGTGTACGAGGGGCTGAAGGCCAACAAGGCGCTGGAGGTCCACGTCTTCGGCCGACGCGGGCCCGCGCAGGCGAAGTTCAGCCCGATGGAGCTGCGCGAGCTCGACCACTCGCCGAACATCGAGGTCATCGTCGACCCCGAGGACATCGACTACGACGAGGGCTCCATCGCCACGCGGCGCGGCAACAAGCAGGCCGACATGGTCGCCAAGACCCTGGAGAACTGGGCGATCCGCGACGTCGGCGACCGCCCGCACAAACTCTTCCTGCACTTCTTCGAGTCACCCGTCGAGATCCTCGGCGAGGACGGCAAAGTCGTCGGCCTGCGCACCGAGCGCACCGCCCTCGACGGCACCGGCAACGTCAAGGGCACCGGCGAGTTCAAGGACTGGGACCTCGGCGCCGTCTACCGCGCCGTCGGCTACCTCTCCGACGAACTGCCCAAGCTGCCCTGGGACGTCGCCTCCGGCACGGTCCCGGACCAGGCGGGCCGCGTGATCGAGGAGACCGGCGAGCACCTTCGGTCGACGTACGTCACCGGCTGGATCCGCCGCGGCCCCGTGGGCCTCATCGGCCACACCAAGGGCGACGCCAACGAGACCGTCGCCAGCCTCCTCGACGACCACGAGAACGGCCGCCTGCACACCCCCGAGGCCCCGGCCCCCGAGGCCATCGACGCCTTCCTCAGCGAGCGGAACGTCCGCTTCACCACGTGGGACGGCTGGTACCGCCTCGACGCCGCCGAGAAGGCGCTGGGCGAGCCGCAGGGCCGCGCGCGCGTGAAGATCGTGGAGCGCGAGGAGATGCTGGACGCGAGCGGCGCCTGAAGTCTCCCGTCCGGTTTGGGGGCGGTGCGGGTGGCTCCCTCAGGGGCGCGGGTCCGCGTGGGCTGGGCGCGCAGTTCCCCGCGCCCCTGACGGGGCGCTCCTCCCGGCGTGGCAATTGCGGGGCCTTTTGGGGGCGGTGCGGTGGCTCCCTTAGGGGCGCTCCTCCCGGCGTGGCACCTGCGGGGCCTTTTGTCGTCAGTCGAGGTGACGTGTGTCGCCGAGGCTGACGACCTGCCGGTTGTGGAAGAAGTCGTCCTCGCGCAGCACCGTGATGCTGCCGGAGGGCGCCCGGAAGCTGACCGAGTGGAGCGACTCGTACGGCATCTTGATCCAGGCCGCCACGACGAACGTCAGGGCGAATCCGTGCGTCACGACGATCTGGTGGGCGCAGGGCCGGCGCAATAGCTCGTCCATGGCCGCGTAGACGCGCCGCGCGCACTCCCCTCTCGTCTCCGATCCGGCGATGCCCTCGTGGTGGCCCATCCGGTCGCCCTCGGCGGGCGGCGGGACGAACCGCCGGTCCAGCCACTCCTGCGGGCGCCCCTCCGCCTCCCCGTAGGACTTCTCCCGCAGCCTGCGGTCGAGCACCGGCTCCACGCCGAGGAGTTCGCCCGCCGCTCGCGCCGTCTCCCGGGCGCGGCGCAGATCCGATGAGACCAGCTCCACTTCCGCTCCCTCGGGGATCTCGGCCCGCAGCGCCCGCGCGATGGCGGCCGCCGCGGTGCGGCCCGCCGGGGTGAGAGACGAGTCGTGCCAGCCGCCGACCACGCGCTCGATGTGATGGGTCGCCTCCGGGTGGGCGATGACGTACAAGCTGCGCATGCGTGCCTGCCTTCCATTCTTCCGTGGGAGTACCCACCATGCTTCACGAGTGGCTGATTCCCAGTGCCGGGAAGGGAGTTGGTGCCGAGCGGACGTACCATGACCAGTCGATCGGGGGCAGGGGCACGGTGAAGGGCTCGGGGAGCGGGGATCACGGAGCGGGGGCGGTGCGGGGCAAGGACCCATGGAGATGGGCGTGGACACGGACATGCACTACCGCTTGCTGGGACCGGTCGAGGCGTGGCGCGAGGGCCGTCGCCTGGCGCTCGGCGGCCCCAAACCGCGGGCGCTGCTCGCCGCGCTGCTCCTGGAGCCCGGCCGGGTGGTCTCCGCCGACGCCCTGATCGACGCCATCTGGGGCGACAGGCCGCCGGACACGGCACGGTCCCTGATCCAGTCGTACGTCTCCGCGCTGCGCCGCGCGCTCTCCGCCGACGTCATCGAGACACAACCGCCCGGCTATCTGATCCACGCGGACGCGGAGGTCGTCGACCGCGTCGCGTTCGAACGGCTGACCGCGCAGGGGCGGCAGGCGGCGGCCGCCGGTGATCACGCCGCCGCCGCCCGGCTCCTGAGCGAGGCCCTGGCGCTCTGGCGCGGCCCCGCGCTCGGCGGGATCGGTGAGAC
>NZ_WMBF01000493.1:0-4553 GCF_019400875.1 Streptomyces anatolicus
CTGCCGGTCTGGGTGGGCGGCAACTCCCCCGCCGCGCAGCGCCGCGCGGCCCGCCTCGGCGAGGCCTGGCATCCGTTCATGCCGACGCGGGAGGCGCTGCGCACGGCCCTCCCCCGCATCGCGGCCGAGGCCGAGGCAGCGGGCCGCCCGGTGCCGGGCCTGGCACCGCGCCTCCAGATCCGGCTCGGCGGCGTGCCGGACGCCGACGACCGTCCGCTCGGCCACGGCAGCCTCGACCAGATCCGCGGCGATCTGGAGACCCTGGCCGCTCTCGGCGCCACCGACGTGCTCCTGGACACCTACCCGGGGACCCCCGGTGAGCGGGCGGGTGCGGACGAGGACCGGCGGGTGCTCGAACTCCTGATGTCAGTGGCACAGGGCACTATCGGAAGCAGTTGACGCCGAGCGACGCGGAAGGGGGTGCGGGCGCGGTGAAGCCACCGACGGCCGCCCAGCGGCGGATCATCGAGGCAGCGGACCCGGAGACGGGCCGCCTGTCCGGTACGCAGGCCCAGCTGACGGCCCTGGTGCGGGCGCGGCTCGCCTTCCGCCACCCCCGGCCCCCGCACGCGTATTTCCTGTCCCCCGCGGGCCACCGCGTGCGGGACGAGGCCGCGCGGCAGCCCGCGCAGGCTCCGCCTCCGCCCGAACCGGCGGCGGACCCCGGCGTCTTCACCGCCCGGACCGGCACGGAGACATCGGTGACCGGGAGCGAGGGCGCCGCCCGGGCGCGGGAGGTCCGGGGGGCCTGGGAGGGCCTGCTGGAGCTGCGCCGGATGACGAACAAGGACGGCGCCCGCGACCGGCCCTGCGCGTGGGAGCGCACGCATCTCGTCCAGGCGGCGGCGCTGGCCCTGGAGGCGGCGGGCCTGCCTCCCGCGCGCCCGGGCCGCGAGGGGTACGAGGTGACGGAGACCCCGCAGCCCGAGGCCGTCGCCGTGCGGGAGCCGTCCCCGGAGGGGCTGCGGGCGTGCGCGGAGGCGCTGGAGCGGGCGGGCTGGCAGACCGGCGAGCACGCCGCACAGCGCGGCGGGGGCCGCTATCTGCTGGCCTCACCGAGAAGGACGTGAGCCGCTCGGCACCGGCGGAGCACCCGAGAAGCAGACCATCGGCAAGCAGCACCGGATCATCAAGAAGTTGAGCGAAGGGAACACCGTGACAGAGCCGTTTTCCGTCAGCGTCGGCGTCCGTGGGTACGAGACGGACTCGCAGGGACACCTCAATCAGGCCGTCTACCTCCAGTACGCCGAGCACGCCCGCTGGTCGCTGCTGCGGGCGGCCGGGATCACGCAGGCCGACCTCCTCGGCAAGGGCGTCGGTCCGGTGGCCCTGGAGAACACCATCCGCTACCGCGCCGAGCTGCGGGCCGGCGACGAGACGACGGTGAGCTGCGCATTCGTGTGGGGAGAGCGCAAGACGTTCCGTATAGAGCAGATCATCACCAAGGCGGACGGCACGGTCGCCGCGACCGTCTCCTCTCTCGGCGGGCTGCTCGACCTCAAGGAGCGGCGGATGGTGGAGGATCCTCGCGAGTACTTCCGGGCGCTCGCGAGCGAACCGGCCTTGCTGGGGCTCTGAGGCGCCGGGACGGGGGCCCGCGGACTGTCGGTGCCGGCTGCCGTTACTTCGTCATCAGGTTGAACTTCATCTGCGACTGACCGGGGACGAGGTCGGGTCCTGTCGCGCTGCCCGACTTGGCCTGGAAGTGCTGGCCGAGGTATTCGCCCACGTACTTCGTCACGGCGGCCTCTATCTTGGTGCCGAACGCGCTCGACTGGTAGGCCTCTTTCGGCAGCTGTGACGGGTCGATGTGGCCGATGTTGTCGTTGCGCCAGACCAGGTCCTGATTGCCGCCCGCCAGGTAGACCTCCATGCCGAGGTTCCCGTGGGCGTCGTACGTCACGACGGCCACGCAGGACTTGTCCGGGTGCTGGGCGGCCCACTCCGTCAGCGTCTTGTTCCGGGCCTCCTCGATCGAGTTCGCGGTCTTGATCTCACCCGTGACGACGCGGGGCACCGTCAGCTGGCTGTTGTTCTCGGGGCCCTGGGGGCCTTTGCCGCCCCACTTGGGAGGCTCGGGCTGGTAGGCGCCCTGGCGCGGCTCGTAGGTCGTCGGCGGCCGGGGCTCGTACCGCCGTTGCTCGGGCGCGGGCTTGACCAGGCCCTCGGAGGCGGCGCCCGGTCTGGTACCGGCGATCCCCTGCGCGATTCCCTGGACGACGGCGTCCCTGACGGCCTGCTGCCCGGCGGCCTTGTCCGCGTCGATCTTGCTCTCGGGGCCGACGCGGCCGTCGTTGAAGTACCACCCCGGCCGGTAGGAGTGCGGGGTCGGGACGTTGTCGATGACGTCGGGCTCCTTGGTGTCCATCGTGATCGGCCGGAGCGTGCCGTTGTTCACCAGCTCGCGTTCCAGGTCGCGGGGCGACACCTTGGCGGGGTCGATCGGGCCCTTGCCGAGACCCACGACGAGTTCGTCGTAGCTCTTCCCCGTCCGCTTCTCCAGCTCCTTGCGGACGTCCGTATCGGTCCGGCCGTCCGCGCCCTTCTTCTCGGGGGGCTTCTGTTCGGGGGGCTTTTGCTCGGGAGGCTTCTGCTCCGGGGGTTTCTGCTCGGGGGGCTTCACCCTCGGGTCGTCGGTCTGGACGGGCGGCGCTTCCGAGCGGCCGGGAGAGGAGGTGGCGTTCGGGCCGCTCATCCCGCCGCCGGACGCCACGTTCTCCGTGCTCTGCGTGCTCTGCGTCTTCTCCGTGCTCTGCGTGTTCTGCGTCTTCTCCGCGTAATTCGTGAGTCTCACGGCGTCCGGGGTCATGTCCTCGCGGCGCAACTCCAGGGTGCGGGGCGGCGTCTCGCTCAGCCGGTCCTCCGGACGCAACTCCAAGGTGCGGTAGGACGAAGCGGTATCGGGGCGGGAGTCGCCGCCGCTGCGGTTCAGCTCCGGCCGGTCCTGCCTCACCGAGGAATCCGGTCCTTCGCGGCCCTTCTCGGTGGCGGCTCCGGCCTTCTCGGTCTGTTCGGTCTGCCCGCTCTGTTCGTTGTAGCGCTCGGACATGGCGTCATCCGGTCTGTCAGTGACGAAGAGTGCTGTTGATGAAATCTGTGACGCGGTCCCGCTTTTCGGCGGAGGCCTCCGTCAGCGGGCGGGACGGCAGCTCGGTCGCACCGTCCGGCATCGGGTTCCGCGCGCCCCCGCCACGGCCGCCGTCAAGAGCGAGGCCGAGTTTCAGGTCGAGGTTGACGCCCTCGCCGAACTTGGTGCCGGCCGAGCCGCTCATCAGCATTCCCGTGCCCGGCAGCAGCTTCTCGATGGAGGCGCCCGCCTTGGGCGTACCGACGCCGACGCCGTCCGCGCCGCCAAGCCCGCCGGGCAGTTTCCCGGGCTCGCTGCCCATCTTGGTCCAGGCGTCGTGGTTGCCCGCGGCGGAGCGCAGCATGGCAGCGGCGATGTCGGAACCGGGCAGGCCTGTCCGCTCCATGGCCTGTGCGCCCAGTTCCGCCGCTTCCCTGGAGAACTTGTCGTACTCGGCCTGCCCTTTGGCGCGTGATTCCTCCGACGCCCGGTCTTTGTCGGCGCGCACCTTGTCGAGGAGCGATCCCATCACCGGCCTGCCTCTCCAGGTCCCGCCTCGCCAGATTCCGCCTCTCCAGATCCCGCCTCGCCGCCAGACCCCGCCTCGCCAAAGCCCGCCTCGCCGAGGACGTGGGCCAGGATGCGGCGGGCGGTGCGGGGCGGCTTGCGCTGGTCGTCCGCGAGCATCTGCTGTTCGAAGCAGAGGCAGGTACGCCGTGCGGCGGTGTCGAGCGCGGTTCTCGCCTCCTCCGGCATGTCGTCGGTGGGGAATTCGATGAGTTCGTAGGCCGCGTCCTGGCAGATCTCCCACGTCTGACGGCGCCGCTTGTCCTCGGATGCCGCGTCGTCGCGGTCCGCGTCCCGCCACGGCGACTGATAGCGGCGGGACGCCACCAGGTCGGCCACCGCCGCTCGGTACAGACACAGCGGCGGATCCTGGGAGCAGACCAGATGGCAGACCGGGTAGGGCTCGAACTGGCGGGCGTGCAGGCGCCGTGCCGTCTCCTGGAGGGCGCCGACGAGCGCCGCCGTACCGCCGCCTGCGGTGTTGGCCTGGTCGACCTTGCCCAGGAGTACCGCCCGCAGCCGTTCACACAGCTCGCCGGTGTCGGCATAGGACCAGCCGCGCTGGCTGCCGCGCCGGGTGGTCAGCCACTCCGCGCCGTGCCCGGCGAAGGCGCGGAGCAGGTCGGTCGGGGCGACCGGGGTGGGGCGGCGGGCGCGCAGCGCGGTGCCGAGGTCGTCCCAGAGGCGGTCCAGTGCCCCCGACTCGTCGATGGTGGAGGTGAGGATGCGAGAGAGGACGCGTTGGACGTACACGTCACCGGTGAGTTCCCTGGCCGCCGCGCAGGCCTCGGGGGTCGCACAGGTCTCGGCGCAGAACGGCTGCGGCAGGAACAGGTCGGTGAAGGCTCCCGCCTCCCGCCAGCGCCGCATGTGCTCCCGCACCTGGGCGTCGGTGGGCGGGCGGGGCGCGAGGGGGTCC
>NZ_WMBF01000494.1:0-4540 GCF_019400875.1 Streptomyces anatolicus
GAGCAGGGCGGTGCGGGTGTCCGCGGGGGTGGCCGACCAGGGGCGGGTGGCCCAGGCGAGCGGGGCGAGCAGGGCCACGGCGGTGACCGGCAGCGCCCACAGCGCCGCGAGGCCCTGCACCGCGGCGGACGCTCCGGCGAGCCCGTGCCGTACCGGCCGCGTCGGCACGACGCGCACGGCAGCCAAGAGGGCGATCCCGCACATCAGATAACCCGGCACGCTCCACGCCGAGGGCAGCACGGACCGCAGCACTCCGCCGACCGCCGCCACCACGAGCAGACCACCCGCACCCGCGGCCCCGGCGGCGATCTGCGGGCCCTTCGCCCGCCACGCCGCCACAGAGGCGATCAACGCGGCGAACAGCAGCAGCACGCCCGCGCGCGCCGCCTCCGTCGGATCCGCCGCCCGCACGGACAGCCAGCCGGCGCCCGCCGCACCCCACAGCCCGAGCGTGCAACCGCCGATCACCGCCGCGACCCGCACCGGCCTGACCGTCGTCCACAGCGCGAGCGCGATGTCGAAGGCGGCCGTCACCAGCAGCGCGGCCGTCATCGCGTGATCGCCCGCCTGCGCGGCTCCCGCCCAGAGGACCAGGGGGAGTTGGGCCGTGACCACCGCAGTCGGCAGCGGCAGCCGCAGCTCGCCGAGGAGCAGGCCGTACCCCGCCCACAAGGTGGCGAGGACCGCCGAGGTACCGGCCGCGTAGCCCAGGGCGTCCGCGTCCGGCAGGGACAGGTAGCGCAGCGCGTACGCGTCGAGGACGGTCAGCGCGAGCCCCAGGCCCGCCACCGCCTCCGCCGTCGAGCGCAGCGAACGCCGCAGCAGGAGTGCCGGGGCCGCCAGCGCCGCGAGGGTCACCGCGCCGAGTACCGCGCTGCGCCCGCCGATGCCCAAGTGCCCCCAGCTGACCACCGTGAAGGCGATCGCCGCGATGGTCAGCAGGACGCCGCCCAGCGTCAGCAGGACGTTCTGCGCGCTCGGCGGCGCGGCCCCCGGGGCGGGCGGTCCGGCCGGGCGAGGCGGCGAGCCGGCCGGGCCCGCCGCACGCAGGACACCGAGCAGCCAGGCGCGGCGCTGCAACAACTGCGTCCTGCGCGCTTCCAGTTGGCGCAGCTCCCAGTCGAGGAGGCGCAGCTCCTCGGCCGGTCGCGGAATGTTCGTCATGGGTGAGGAGTGTGGTCCGCGCCACCCCCGCCGGCATCGGTGCGGATACTCAGGACGTACTCAGATCCCGCCCCCGGCAGGGCAGACTCCTCCCATGAACTGGTGCCACTACCGCTTCCGCAGCCTCTGGGACCTGCCCGGCGCGCCCGCCGACGTCTACGCCGTCCTGGAGCGGGTCGAGGACTATCCGCTGTGGTGGCCGCAGGTGCGGGAGGTGACATCGCCCGACGGCCGCAGCGGCGTCGCCCGCTTCCGCTCCTTCCTCCCGTACGACCTTCTCGTCACCGCGCACGAGCGGCGCCGCGACCCCGACGCCGGGGTCCTGGAGATCGGCATGACCGGCGACCTGGAGGGCTGGGCGCGCTGGACCCTCACGGCCGGGCCCAAGGGGACACGGGCCCGCTACGACCAGGAGGTCGAGGTGCGACGGCCGCTGATGCGGCGCCTCGCCGTCCCCGGCAGGCCCGTCTTCCTGCTCAACCACGCCCTGATGATGCGGGCAGGACGCAGGGGCCTCGCGGCACATCTGGCAGCGGTTTGAAGGAAGGGCGCCCGGACCTGTATTGTTCAGTCCGTTCCCGGGCGATTAGCTCAGTGGGAGAGCGCTTCGTTCACACCGAAGAGGTCACTGGTTCGAACCCAGTATCGCCCACCCGGAGAATGCCGGTCCGTCAGCAGACGGACCGGTTTTTTCTTGCCCGCACGCCACCCGGCCGGTGCCCGCGCACCCTCGACGCTCAGGCGGCCGCCGGGAGTTCGGGACGCAGCGGCCACGCCGGGTCCACCGCCTCCGGCGCCCCGCTCTTCGCGAACCACGCCTGGAGACCCCGCGCCTGCGACGCGTGCCACACGGCCTGCAACGTATGCAGCTCGGCCGGTGAGACCCGCTCCAGGCGGGCCGCGAAACGGCGCCCCACCGCACGTACGACATCGAGCGCGGCCTGCGCGTCCGCCGCCGCGTCATGGGCCTCGGCCAGCTCCACCTCGTAGTGCGCGCACAGGTCGGCGAGCGTGCGGCGGCCCTTGCGGTAGCGGTCGAGGTGCTTGTCGAGCACCCGCGGATCGATCACGCAGAGGGACGAGCCCTCCATGTAGCGGCTGAGCGACGAGGCGCGGTGCCTGCGCAGCTCCCGGTCCAGGATGGTCAGGTCGAACGGCGCGTTCATCACCACTATCGGCCGTCCCGCCGCGCCCTGTTCCGCCAGATCGCGCGCTATCTCCTCCATCACCGGCGCGGGCCAGCGGCCGTTGCGCTGAAGGTGATCCTCCGTCAGTCCGTGTACCGCGACGGCCTCGCCGGGCACCGGAATGCCCGGGTTCACCAGCCAGCGGGTGATGCGCGGACGGGTCCCCGCGCCCTGCTGGACGACGACGGCGGCCGACACGATCCGGTCGGTCTCGACGTCGACGCCCGTGGTCTCCGTGTCGAATGCGGCCAAGGGCCCCTCGTACCAGCACGTCATGGTGACGCAACTCCTCGATCAGTCCCGGCAGATGACGTCGGTCCCCTGCCCACGCTGGTGATACCCGGGCCGTTTGCGCTGTACGCGGCTCGGAGACAACAGAGGTACAGGGCCTTGACATTGACGGCCCACGTGGGGAAGTACCGGTTCCGGAAGGCTTGTTGGACATGGCGCTCGCGCGGCCCGAACAGGGTGGGCTGCTGCCCGAGCGGATCGCACCGCCGCGCGGCACACTCGCCACCACCGCCTGTATGGAGACCCTTCAGGTGGGCTATCTGCACGCCGTCGCGGCGGCCGCGGGATGCTCGCTCTCCCAGCCCTTTCCGGACAACGGCATCGACTGGCACGTCAGCCACAGCGCCCCCGGGCACACGGTCGACGACGAGGTCACCATCAAGGTCCAGCTGAAGTGCACGTACCAGATACCGCCGAACCCGCCGGGCCCCGCCTTCTCCTTCACGCTCGACAACGCACACCTGGAGAAGCTCGCCCGCACACCGGTCTCGGTCCACAAGATCCTGGTCGTGATGCTCGTGCCCCGCTCGCAGGACGACTGGCTGCGCGCCCGCCACGACCGGCTCGACCTGCGGCACTGCTGCTACTGGACCAACCTCGCCGGACACCCGGTGACCGGCCGGCGCAGGACCACCGTGCGCGTCCCGACCTCGCGGATCTTCGACGACCGCGCGCTCTGCGAGATCATGACGCGGGTCGGGACAGGAGGGAGACCCTGATGCACCGCCCCCACGACGAGCCCGGCACCGTCGACCCCGCGGTGCTCGGCGCGCTGCTCTCCCGGCACGGTTGGCAGCGGCGCGGCGGAGCCCCCGGCCGCTACGCCCGGTGGACGCCGCCCGGCCCAGGCGGCAGCGGCACCAGCCTCCTCGTGCCGGAGAGCCGGGCCTTCCCCGACTGCGACGACCTGATCGGCGAGGCCCTGGTCGCGCTCTCCCGCAGCGCCTCCCCGGCCGCCCGTGACGTGCTCGTCGGGCTCGCCGTGCCCAGCGACGAGGTCCGCTGGTGGCGCGATGTGCCGGCCGGACCTGCCGGGGCGGCGACCTGGCCGGCGGAGGAGCGGCTGCGCTCCGCGGCCCGCCAGATGCTCCTCGCCGCGGCGCTCGCCGCACGTGGCCGCGCCGGGTACTACGGGGCGCGCCACCGCGGGCCCGCCACCGCGGCCCTTGAGGACGTCCTGGTCGGGCCCGCGGACGGCGGGCGCCGCCTCACCGCCTTCGTGCCCGTGCTGACCGGGCGGCCGCTCGCGGTCCAGCTGCACCAGGCGCTGTGCGCCGCCCGGGAGGCAGTCGACTACCAGCGCGCCACCGGCGGCATGGACGCCTTCGACGGGGCGGTCGAGGCGGGCGTCAGCCACGAGCTGACCGAGGCGGTCGTGGCCCTGGTAAGCGGCACGGAAGGGGCGCGCGTCGGCGTGGAGTGGGCGCCCGGCGCCGGGGTGCCCGAGGGGTGCGCGGCGCACGCCGAGCCCGTCGAGTTCTCGCCCGGCGACCTCACCGTGCTGCGCGAGGCGGGCGCCCGCTATCTGCGGCACGAGCCGTCGGTGCCGGTGCGGATCACCGGCACCGTGGTGCGGATGCGGCGCTCGGCACCGCGGGGGGAGGGCGCGGTGCGGCTGAGGGTGATCGCCGGGGCGGAGATCACGCAGGTCCGGATGGTCCTGGACGAGGAGTCGTACCGGATAGCGGGCCACGCGCACCTGGTGGGGCTGCCGATCCGGGTGCACGGCAGGCTGGAGAGCCGGGGCGGGTTCCGCAGGCTCACCGGGGCGACCGGGGTGGCGCCGGTGCGGGTGGACGAGGCGGACCGGGACCGGCTGCTGAAGTCGCTCCAGGAGAACCTCGGCTTCTTCGAGGAGGCGAGCGGGACGGACTGAGCGGGGGCAGGCGGGGCGAAGG
>NZ_WMBF01000495.1:0-4529 GCF_019400875.1 Streptomyces anatolicus
TCGCTCACGGGGTGCCCCTTCCGGTACGCGCCCGGCGTGGACACCGGTCGCCCGGCCCCTGATTATGTGCGTGTGAGCGCACGCTTGCATCTCTCACCTGCGCACTATGCGCATCCGCACGCCCCGGGCGAGGAGCGGTTCGGGCCTCGCCCTCAGCTGTCGGCCGTCGCCACCTTCAGTCCGAAGCCGATCAGCACCACACCCGTCACGCGATCGAGTGCCCGGCGCACCCGGGGCTTGTTGAAGAAGGCGCGGGCCTTGGCGAGCACCATGACGTAGCCGCCGAGCCAGATCAGGGTGAGGGCAGCGTGCAGCAGGACCAGCAGGGCCATGCCCAGGTGCGAGGGCAGGGACCGGGGCGTCAGCGTGGGCAGCAGACCGGTGTAGAAGACGGCGATCTTGGGATTGAGGACATTGCTGACGAGGCCGGTCCGCCACGGGTTGCCGCCGGCCGCCGCGGCGCCGAGGGCGTCGGCCGGCGGCTGCTCGCCCTTGCGGCTGCGCACCAGGGCCTGGACTCCCAGGAAGACGAGGTAGGCGGCGCCGAGCAGCTTGACGACCGTGTAGGCGAGGGCCGAAGCGGCCAGCACGGCGGCGAGTCCGGCCACCGTGAGCACGCCCCAGACGAGCAGTCCGGCGGTTATGCCCCCGACCGTGCGCAGTCCGTCGCGCCAGCCGGAACTGACGGCCCGTTTGGTGACCACGGCCATGTCCGGCCCTGGCACCACCGTGAGCAGGCCGAGCACGCCGGCCGCCGCGATGATCTCCGTAAGCATGCGGGCAGTCTCGCACCGCGCCCTCGCCCGGCCGCAGGGGGGTCACCCGGCACCGGTGGGGCCGCCCGAGGTGGGGCCATCCGGCCCCGGTCAGGAGAGCGTGCGGACCACGTCCCGTACCTGACCGGCGACGGATTCCGGCAGAGGCGCGTAGTGGAGGCGGGACAGCGGCTCCTGGCCCGCCTCGCTCGCGATGTAGCCCAGGAAAGATTTGAGGGCGGGCAGGGTCGCCTTCTGGTTGCCCTTGTCGCAGACGATCTCGTAGGTGACCTGGACGATCGGGTACGCGCCCGGAGTCGAGGCGGCGTAGCGGAACTTCAGCGTCATGTCCTTGCCCGTGCCCACCACACGGGCCGCCGCGATACCGGCCGACGCCGTCGCGGGCGTCGGCCGGACGGGGGCGGGCGCGCCGGTGTCGATGCCGACGGTCTTGATGTGCCGGGCCCGCGCGAAGGACAGCTCGAAGTAGCCGATCGCGCCGACGCCCGAGGTGACCTCCGTCGCGACGCCGCTCGACCCGCTCGCGGAGGCGCCGCCCCTGCCCTGCCACGCCTTGCCCACCGGGTGCTGCCAGTCCTCGGGCGCGGCGCCCGCGAGATAGGCCTGGAAGTTGTACGTGGTGCCCGAGTCGTCGGAGCGGTGGACGGGGCGGATGGGCAGGGAGGGCAGTTCGGCGCCGGGGTTGAGCCGCTGGATCTCCTTGTCGTCCCAGGTGGTGATCTGCTGGTCGAAGATCTTGGCGAGGGTCGGGGCGTCGAGGACGAGGTCGTCGACGCCGGGCAGGTCGTACCCGATCGCGATGGGCCCGCCGACCATGGGCAGATCGATCGCGCGACCGCCCTCGCAGACCTCCTTGGAGAGGGTGACCTCGTCGGCCTTCAACGCACTGTCGGAACCGCCGAACGCGGTGGCGCCCCGCAGGAACTGGGCGCCACCGGCCCCGGATCCGATCGGGTTGTAGGCGATCCGCACGCCGGGGCAGGCGCGTTCGTACTCCTTGATCCAGTACTTCATCGCGTTCTGCTGGGCGCTCGAACCCGTCCCTTGGACCTTGCCAGACTTCGCGCAGTCGATCCCCGCGACGGCCGCGGGAGCGCCCGACGCGCGGTCGTCACCATCCTCTTCCCCGAGGCCCGCGAGTCCGCATCCCGCCAGGGCCAGTGACAGCACGGCCGCCAGTGAGCCCGCCGCGAGCGTTGTGCTGCCTTTGTATGTACGTCCTGGACCTGGGCGTCGCAACGTCGTCCCCTCGGGATACCGCGGTCCGGGATACCGCGATCGGATCTCAGATGGTCGGCGATCAAGGGTGACAGGGGGTGACATCCCGGCGAACATCAGGCGTCGTACTGCCATACGGAGGTGAGGCGAGGCGAGCGAAGATTCTCGGCCGCCGACCGCCGCCCCAGGGCCTCCAACGCGCCACACTGGTCCCCCCGTTCGCGCGAAGAATCCGTCACCCGCTCTGGAAGGACCTCACATGGCAGAACCCACTCCCCCGGCGGAGCCGGAGCCTCCGGCACCCGAAGGTCCCGAAGACCCCACGGGCCCCGAAGGCCGCGAAGGCCCCGAAAGCCCCGGCCGCCGCCGAGTGCTCGCCTATCTGCTCGCCGCCCCGACCCTCGCCGTCGGCGTCCGCTTCGCCGCCGACGCGGTCGGGGCCCAGGAGGCCGCGGCGGTCGTACCGTCACCTCCGCAGCCCGAGAACCTCTTCGACCTCGGCGATCTGCAGAACCTGGCGGCGGCGCCGACGTCCGGCCTGATCACGGTCCAGGTGCACTCGGACGGCACCGCCTCGTTCGCCGTGCCCCGCGCGGAGGTGGGCCAGGGCATGACCACCGCGATCGCCATGATGATCGCCGAGGAGATGGACCTGCCGCTGAACAAGGTGCGGGTCGCGCTCGCCGACGCGCGGCCCGAGTTGCTGATGAACCAGTTCACCGGTGGCTCCAACTCGATGCGCAGCATGTATCTGCCGGTCCGCACCGCCGCCGCCGTCGCCCGGCAGCGGCTCGTGTCGACGGCCGCCGGGCAGTGGGGCGTCGACGCCTCCCGGCTGACCGTCGAGTCCGGTGTGATCAGGCACGGGAGCCGCAGTGCCACGTACGGCTCGCTCGCCGAGAAGGCCGCGAGCACGACGGTCCGCGCGGCCACCGCGCGGCTCAAGCCCCGCGCGGACTTCACGGTGCTCGGCACGCCCCAGAACCGTATCGACGCCCTGGAGATCGTCACCGGCCGCAAGAAGTTCGGCATGGACCACGACGTGCCGGACGCGAAGCCGACGATGGTGCGCAGGCCGCCGACGATCAACGGCACGGTGAAGGCGGTGCACAACGCCGAGGCGGTGCTGCGGATGCCCGGCATCACCGATGTCGCGGTGATCGAGCACGGGGTGGCCGTGCGAGGCGCGACATTCGGCCAGTGCGTCGACGCGCTGCGGGCGCTGGAGGTGACCTGGGGGCGCGGCACGGTCGACGCGGAGTCGGACGACACCGTCCTGCGCAAGATCAAGGCGGCCGCCCTGCCGATGATCGTACCGCCGCTGCTCACCAAGAAGCTGGACGCGGAGTTCACCTTCGCGTTCGCCAGCAACAGCCCGCTGGAGCCGGACAACGCGATCGCCGACGTGCGTGCCGACCGTGCCGAGATCTGGTCGTGCCTGAAGGTGCCGATCGTGGCGCAGCAGGACATCGCGGCCCGGCTCGGGCTGCCCCAGAAGGCGGTCACCGTGCATGTGGTGGAGGGCGGCGGGTCCTTCGGCCGGCATCTCTTCCACGATGTGGCGGCCGAGGCGGCGGAGATCTCCCAGAAGATGGGCAAGCCGGTCAAGCTGTCGTGGTCCCGCACGGACAACTTCCGCCAGGGCCGCACGCATCCGATGTGCGTCTCGCGCGTACGGGCGACGTACGCCCTGGGCAACGTCCTCAGTTACGAGCAGCGGCACACCGGTTCGCAGACGGACTTCGGTCACGGTCTGGGCGAGATGATCACGTCGGCGGCGGCGAAGCTGCCCGTCGCGGGCAATCTGACATTCGCCGAGACGATCTTCCAGCTGACGCAGTCGACGCCGTACCACTTCGGTGTCACCACGCAGCTGCTGAACGAGGTACCACTGAAGTTCAACACGGGCAGCATGCGCAACATCTACTCTCCGAACGTGGCGTGCGCGCGGGAGCTGGTCGTCGACCAGCTGGCCGCGAGAATGCGCAAGGACCCGGTGGAGTTCCGCCGCGCGTTCCTCAAGGACAAGCGGCTGCGGGCCGTGCTCGACAGGGCGGCCGAGGACGGCGACTGGGGCAGGCCGATGCCCGCCGGGATGGCGCAGGGCATCGGCGTGCACGCGGAGTACCGGGGCGCGGTCGCCACGCTCGTCGAGATCGACTGCCGCCCCGAGACCGTCAACCGGAAGATCAGGGACGGGGTCGCGGGACCGCGCGTCACCAAGGCGCTGATCGTCGTCGACGCGGGGTTCGCCATCAACCCGCGCGGCCTGGAGGCCCAGATGATGGGCGGTTTCAACGACGCGCTGGCGATGGCCCTCACGTCCAGTCTGCACATCAAGGACGGCCTCCCGCTGGAGGGCAGCTGGGACAACTACTTCTATACGAGGCAGTGGAACACGCCGCTCGAACTGCGCGTCGTGATCATGCCGAGCGAGAGCGAGAAGCCGGCGGGCGCGGGCGAGTTGGGAGTCGCGCCCGCGTTCGCCGCCATCGCCTGCGCGTACGCGCGCGCGACGGGCACCCTGCCGACGAG
>NZ_WMBF01000049.1:0-22453 GCF_019400875.1 Streptomyces anatolicus
ACCCTCCTCAGGACGCCCAGTCCGGCTCCTCCTCGTCCCCCCACTCCGGCTCCACGTCATCGCTGAGTCTCGGCTCGGGCACCGCGGACCGCTCCCCGGGCGGCGTCCCGCCGGAAGCCTCCGTGCCGCCCACGAACTCCGCGACGACCCCGACCACACCCTCGCCGTACGTCGCCCGCTTCTTCTCGCCGACCCCGCTGATGCCCGCGAGGTCCCCCACTGACGTGGGCCGCAGCGTGGCGATCTCGCGCAGCGTGGCGTCGTGGAAGATCACATACGCCGGGACGCCCTGTTCCTTGGCCTGGGCGCCGCGCCAGGCACGCAGCGCCTCGAAGACCGGCACCGCCTCCGGGGGCAGCTCGGCGACCGCTGCCGCCGCCTTCGCCTTGCGCTCGCCCTTCGCCGCCCGCGCCGCCGGGGCCCGCTTCGGCTCCTTGCGCAGCCGCACCTCGCGCTCGCGGCCGAGGACGGAACCGCTCGTCTCGGTGAGCACCAGCGTGCCGTACTCCCCCTCGACCGCGAGCAGGCCCTGTGCGAGCAACTGCCGCACCACGCCCCGCCATTCGGCCTCCGCCAGCTCCTCGCCGATGCCGAAGACCGAGAGCTGGTCGTGGTCGAACTGGATGACCTTCGCGGTCTTCTTGCCGAGCAGGATGTCGATGATCTGGCCCGCGCCGAACTTCTGGCCGCGCTCGCGCTGGAGGCGCACCACCGTGGAGAGCACCTTCTGCGCCGCGACCGTGCCGTCCCAGGTCTCGGGCGGGGTGAGGCACGTGTCGCAGTTCCCGCAGGACTGTGCCGCCGCCTCCTGGCCGAAGTACGTAAGCAGCTGGGCCCGGCGGCACTGCGCGGTCTCGCAGAGCGCCAGCATCGAGTCCAGGTGGGAGGCGGCCCGGCGCCGGAACGCCTCGTCGCCCTCGCTGCCCTGGATCATCTTGCGCTGCTGCACGACGTCCTGGAGGCCATACGCCATCCAGGCCGTCGAGGGCAGGCCGTCGCGGCCCGCGCGGCCCGTCTCCTGGTAGTACCCCTCGACCGACTTGGGCAGGTCAAGGTGGGCGACGAAGCGCACGTCCGGCTTGTCGATGCCCATGCCGAAGGCGATCGTCGCGCAGACGACGAGGCCCTCCTCCCGCAGGAAGCGTGACTGGTGCGCCGCGCGCGTGCCGCCGTCGAGGCCCGCGTGGTACGGCACGGCCTCGATGCCGTTCCGGCACAGGAACTCGGCGGTCTTCTCCACCGAATTGCGCGAGAGGCAGTAGACGATGCCGGCGTCGCCCTCGTGCTCCTCCTTCAGGAAGGACAGGAGCTGCTTCTTCGGCTCGGCCTTGGGCACGATGCGGTACTGGATGTTGGGCCGGTCGAAGCTCGCCACGAAGTGCTTGGCGTCCGGCATGCCGAGCCGCTCGGTGATCTCCCGGTGCGTGGCGTGCGTGGCCGTCGCCGTCAGCGCGATGCGGGGCACGTCCGGCCAGCGCTGCCCGAGCACGGAGAGCGTCAGATAGTCCGGCCGGAAGTCATGTCCCCACTGCGCGACGCAGTGCGCCTCGTCGATGGCGAAGACGGAGATCTTGCCGCGCGAGAGGAGGTCGAGGGTGGCGTCGAGCCGCAGCCGCTCCGGAGCGAGATAGAGCACGTCAAGCTCCCCCGCGAGGAACTCGGCCTCCATCACGCGCCGCTCGTCGAAGTCCTGCGTGGAGTTGATGAACCCGGCGCGCACGCCGGCCGCCCGCAGCGCGTCCACCTGGTCCTGCATGAGCGCGATGAGCGGGGAGACCACCACGCCCGTGCCCGGTCTGACCAGGGCCGGGATCTGATAGCAGAGGGACTTTCCGCCACCGGTGGGCATGAGGACGACGGCGTCACCGCCGGCCACCACATGGTCGATGATCGCTTCCTGCTCGCCCCGGAAGGCGTCGTACCCGAAGACGCGGTGGAGCGTCCGCAGCGCGTCGCTCTCCGTCACCGAGCCGGTCGTCGTGCCGCCCGGCACCGGTGCCGACGCCGTCACCTCGCTCATGCCGCTGGTCCCATCCATCGCCCTGTCCCCCGCCGTACGTCCTGCCTCGGTCACCGCTCAGGTCGCTGCCCCGACCACTGCCTCCACGATAGGGCCCCGCACCGACAGCCCGAGAAGTTATCCACAGGCCACCGCCCGGCATCCCCAGATCGGGATGCCGGGCGGCGACATACGTTCGACTTCAAGGACGACGGCCTACCGGACGAAGACCCCCGCCTGCCCCGCCAGATCCAGGAAGTACTGCGGAGCCACACCCAGCACCAGCGTCACCGCGACGCCCACGCCGATCGCCGTCATGGTCAGCGGCGAGGGCACGGCGACCGTGGGGCCGTCCGCCTTCGGCTCGCTGAAGAACATGAGCACGATCACACGGATGTAGAAGAACGCGGCGATCGCCGAGGACAGCACGCCGACCACCACGAGCGCGCCCGCGCCGCCCTCCGCCGCCGCCTTGAAGACCGCGAACTTCCCCGTGAACCCGGAGGTCAGCGGAATGCCCGCGAAGGCCAGCAGGAAGACCGCGAAGACCGCCGCGACCAGCGGAGAGCGCCGCCCGAGCCCCGCCCACTTCGACAGGTGCGTGGCCTCGCCCCCCGCGTCGCGCACCAGCGTGACCACGGCGAAGGCGCCGATCGTCACGAAGGAGTAGGCCGCCAGATAGAAGAGGACCGAGGAGACGCCGTCCGGGGTGGTGGCGATGACACCGGCGAGGATGAAGCCCGCGTGCGCGATGGACGAGTACGCGAGGAGCCGCTTGATGTCGGTCTGGGTGATCGCGACGATCGCGCCGCCCAGCATCGTGATGATCGCGATGCCCCACATGACCGGCCGCCAGTCCCAGCGCAGGCCCGGCAGGACCACGTACAGCAGCCGCAGGAGCGCGCCGAACGCGGCCACCTTCGTCGCCGCCGCCATGAAACCGGTGACCGGGGTGGGAGCGCCCTGGTACACGTCGGGCGTCCACATGTGGAACGGCACCGCGCCCACCTTGAAGAGCAGCCCCATGACGACCATCGCGACGCCGATCAGGAGCAGCGCGTCGTTGCCCATGGTCTCGGCGAGCGCCGGGTCCACCGTGGAGACGTTGCCCTCGACGACGTCCGCGATCGTCGCGTACGACACCGAGCCCGCGTACCCGTACAGGAGCGCGATGCCGAAGAGCGTGAACGCGGAGGCGAACGAGCCGAGCAGGAAGTACTTGACGGCGGCTTCCTGCGACATGAGGCGCTTGCGGCGGGCGAGCGCGCACAGCAGGTACAGCGGCAGGGAGAAGACCTCCAGCGCGATGAAGAGCGTCAGGAGGTCGTTGGCCGCGGGGAAGACGAGCATGCCGCCGATGGCGAAGAGCGCCAGCGGGAATACCTCGGTGGTGGCGAACCCTGCCTTGGTGGCGGCCTGTTCGCCCTCGCTGCCCGGCACCGCCCCGGCCTGCGCGACGAAGGAGTCGACGCGGTTGCCGTGCGCCAGCGGGTCGAGCCGCCGCTCGGCGAAGGTGAAGACGGCGACGAGCCCGGCGAGCAGGATCGTGCCCTGGAGGAAGAGCGCGGGGCCGTCGACCGCGATCGCGCCCATCGCCGCGATCTGCGCCTTCGTCGTACCGAACCCGCGGGCCGCGAGCCCGACGACGGCGGCGAAGGCGGCGGCGAGGGCGACGACGGACAGGAACAACTGAACGTAGTAGCGGAACTTGCGCGGGACGAAGGCTTCGACGAGCACTCCGACGACGGCCGCACCGATGACGATCAACGTCGGTGACAGCTGGCCATACTCGATCTTGGGCGCGCCGATCTTGTCGATCGGATCGGCGGCCGTTGTCCACAGGCTGTGGACGGCTGATGCGCTCACTTGGCCGCCTCCACCTCGGGCTCGGGGTCCTTCTGCTGTACGTCGGACATGGTGTGCTCGACCGCCGGGTTCACCAGCTCCGTGAGCGGCTTGGGGTAGACCCCTAGGCCGATCAGGAGCGCGATCAGCGGGGCGACGACGACCAGTTCCCGCACCCGCAGGTCCGGCATGGCCGAGACCTCCGGCTTCACGGGGCCCGTCATCGTCCGCTGGTAGAGGACGAGGGTGTAGAGCGCGGCGAGCACGATGCCGAGGGTCGCGATGATCCCGGCCACCGGATAGCGCGCGAACGCGCCGACCAGGACCAGGAACTCACTCACGAAGGGTGCGAGCCCCGGCAGCGAGAGCGTGGCCAGTCCGCCGATCAGGAAGGTGCCCGCGAGGACCGGGGCTACTTTCTGCACCCCTCCGTAGTCGGCGATCAGACGCGAGCCGCGCCGCGAGATCAGGAAGCCGGCCACCAGCATCAGCGCGGCGGTCGACAGGCCGTGGTTGACCATGTAGAGCGTCGCGCCCGACTGGCCCTGCGAGGTCATCGCGAAGATGCCGAGGACGATGAACCCGAAGTGCGAGATCGACGCGTACGCCACAAGGCGCTTGATGTCGCGCTGGCCGACCGCGAGCAGCGCGCCGTAGATGATGCTGATCAGTGCGAGTACGAGGATGACCGGCGTCGCCCACTTGCTCGCCTCGGGGAAGAGCCCGAGGCAGAACCGCAGCATCGCGAAGGTGCCGACCTTGTCGACCACCGCCGTGATCAGCACGGCGACGGGTGCCGTGGACTCGCCCATCGCGTTCGGCAGCCAGGTGTGCAGCGGCCACAGCGGCGCCTTCACCGCGAAGGCGAAGAAGAAGCCGAGGAAGAGCCACCGCTCGGTGCTTGTCGCCATGTCGAGCGTGCCGTTGGCGCGGGCCTCGGCGATCTCCTGGAGTGAGAAGTTCCCCGCGACCACGTAGAGCCCGATGACCGCGGCCAGCATGATCAGGCCGCCGACGAGGTTGTAGAGCAGGAACTTCACGGCCGCGTAACTGCGCTGCGCCGAGGCGTTCTCGTCGCTGCCCGCGTGGGCGCGGTCCCCGAAGCCGCCGATGAGGAAGTACATCGGGATGAGCATGGCTTCGAAGAAGATGTAGAAGAGGAAGACGTCGGTGGCCTCGAAGGAGATGATCACCATCGCCTCGACGGCCAGGATCAGGGCGAAGAAGCCCTGCGTCGGCCGCCACCGCGACGATTTCGTCTCCAGGGGATCGGCGTCGTGCCACCCCGCGAGGATGATGAACGGGATCAGCAGCGCGGTGAGCCCGATGAGCGCGACACCGATGCCGTCGACCCCCAGCTCGTACCGCACCCCGAACTCCGCGATCCACGCGCGGGACTCGGTGAGTTGATAGCGGTCGCCGTCCGGGTCGAACCGCACGAGGACGGTCACGGCGAGCGCCAGCGTGGCGAGCGAGACGAGCAGCGCGAGCCACTTGGCGGCGGACCGCCGGGCGGCCGGGACGGCCGCCGTGGCGATCGCGCCGACCGCGGGCAGGGCCGCCGTCGCTGTCAGCAGTGGAAAGGACATCGGTATCAGACCGCCCTCATCAGCAGGGTCGCGGCGATGAGCACCGCAGCGCCGCCGAACATCGAGACCGCGTAGGAGCGGGCGTAGCCGTTCTGCAGTTTGCGCAGGCGCCCGGAGAGGCCGCCCATCGAGGCCGCCGTGCCGTTGACGACCCCGTCGACCAGGGTGTGGTCGACGTAGACCAGGGAGCGCGTGAGGTGCTCGCCGCCGCGCACCAGGACGACGTGGTTGAAGTCGTCCTGGAGGAGGTCGCGGCGGGCGGCCCGGGTGAGCAGTGAGCCGCGCGGGGCGGTGACCGGGACGGGCCGGCGCCCGTACTGGACGTAGGCCAGGGCGACGCCGATGAGCAGGACGCCCACGGTGGCGCCCGTGACCGTGGCGGCGCTGAGCGGGGAGTGACCGTGCTTGTGGCCGGTGACCGGCTCGAGCCAGTGCAGGAAGCGGTCACCGATGCCGAAGAAACCGCCCGCGAAGACCGACCCGAAGGCGAGCACGATCATCGGGATCGTCATGGACTTCGGAGACTCGTGCGGGTGCGGTGCGTGCCCTTCGGCATCCGGCTGCCAGCGCTTCTCCCCGAAGAAGGTCAGGAGCATCACGCGCGTCATGTAGAACGCGGTGATGGCCGCGCCGAGCAGCGCCACCGAGCCGAGGATCCAGCCCTCCGTGCCGCCCTTGGCGAACGCCGCTTCGATGATCTTGTCCTTGGAGAAGAAGCCGGACAGACCGGGGAAGCCGATGATCGCGAGGTAGCCGAGCCCGAAGGTGACGAACGTGACCGGCATGTACTTCCTGAGGCCGCCGTACTTCCTCATGTCGACCTCGTCGTTCATGCCGTGCATGACCGAACCGGCGCCGAGGAAGAGCCCGGCCTTGAAGAAGCCGTGCGTCACCAGGTGCATGATCGCGAAGACGTAGCCGATGGGGCCGAGGCCGGCGGCGAGGATCATGTAGCCGATCTGGGACATCGTCGAACCGGCGAGCGCCTTCTTGATGTCGTCCTTCGCGCAACCGACGATCGCACCGAACAGGAGCGTGACCGCTCCGACGATCGTGACGACGAGCTGCGCGTCGGGCGCTCCGTTGAAGATCGCGCCGGAGCGGACGATCAAGTAGACACCCGCGGTCACCATCGTGGCGGCGTGGATGAGGGCCGAGACCGGGGTCGGGCCCTCCATCGCGTCACCGAGCCAGGACTGCAGCGGCACCTGGGCGGACTTGCCGCAGGCGGCGAGCAGCAGCATCAGACCGATGGCGGTGAGCTTGCCCTCGCTGGTCTCGCCGGTGGCCTCCAGGACGGGCCCGAAGGCGAACGTCCCGAAGGTGGTGAACATCAGCATGATGGCGATCGAAAGGCCCATGTCGCCGACCCGGTTGACCAGGAAGGCCTTCTTCGCGGCGGTGGCCGCGCTGGGCTTGTGCTGCCAGAAGCCGATCAGGAGGTACGAGGCGAGACCGACGCCCTCCCAGCCGACGTACAGGAGGAGGTAGTTGTCGGCGAGGACGAGCAGGAGCATCGCCGCGAGGAAGAGGTTCAGATAGCCGAAGAAGCGGCGGCGGCGCTCGTCGTGCTCCATGTACCCGATGGAGTAGACGTGGATCAGGGTGCCGACGCCGGAGATCAGCAGGACGAACGTCATCGACAGCTGGTCGAGCTGGAAGGCGACGTCCGCCTGGAAGCCCTCGACGGGCAGCCAGCTGAACAGGTGCTGCGACAGGGTGCGCTCCTCGGCGCCCTTGCCCAGCATGTCCGCGAAGAGCACCACGGCGACGACGAAGGAGGCGGCCGCGAGCAGCGTGCCGAGCCAGTGGCCCGCGCGGTCCAACGCCCGGCCGCCGCACAGCAGTACGGCCGCTCCGAGCAGAGGCGCCGCGACGAGCAGCGCAATCAGGTTCTCCACTTTCAGCCCCTTACAGCTTCATCAGGCTGGCGTCGTCGACCGAGGCCGAGTGGCGGGAACGGAAGAGCGACACGATGATCGCGAGCCCGACCACGACCTCCGCGGCGGCGACGACCATCGTGAAGAACGCGATGATCTGGCCGTCGAGGTTGCCGTGCATCCGGGAGAAGGCCACGACCGCGAGGTTGCAGGCGTTGAGCATCAGCTCGATGCACATGAACACCACGATCGCGTTCCGCCTGATGAGCACGCCGGTGGCACCGATCGCGAACAACAGGGCGGCGAGATAGAGGTAGTTGACGGGGTTCACTTCGACGCCTCCTCGGTCCGCCCGATGTCGTTCCGCCCGATGTCGGTCGCGCGCAGGTCGGGCCGCTCCAGACGGTCGGCGGAGCGCTGTTCGAGCGCCCGCAGGTCGTCCAGGGCCTCGCTCGACACGTCACGGATCTGGCCGCGCTCGCGCAGTGTCTTGTTGACCGTCAGCTCCGAGGGCGTGCCGTCGGGGAGGAGACCCGCGATGTCCACGGCGTTGTGCCGGGCGTAGACACCCGGGGCGGGCAGCGGCGGCAGGTGCTTGCCCTCGCGCACGCGCTCCTCGGACCGCTCGCGCTGGGTCTTGGCGCGCTCCGTGCGCTCGCGGTGGGTGAGCACCATCGCGCCGACCGTGGCGGTGATGAGCAGCGCGCCGGTGATCTCGAAGGCGAAGACGTACTTGGTGAAGATGAGTTCGGCGAGGCCCTCGACGTTGCCGCCGGCGTTCGCCTTGCCGAGGCCGTTGAACTCCTTCACCGAGGCGTTCCCGATGCCCGCGAAGAGCAGCACCGCGAAACCGAGCCCGCAGAGCAGGGCCAGCCAGCGCTGGCCCTTGATCGTCTCCTTCAGGGAGTCGGCGGCGGTGACACCGACGAGCATGACCACGAAGAGGAAGAGCATCATGATCGCGCCCGTGTAGACGACGATCTGGACGACGCCCAGGAAATACGCGCCGTTGGCGAGGTAGAAGACCGCGAGGATGATCATGGTCCCGGCGAGGCAGAGCGCGCTGTGCACGGCCTTCTTCATGAGGATCGTGCACAGGGCGCCGATCACGGCGACCGTGCCGAGGATCCAGAACTGGAAGGCCTCGCCGGAGGAGGTGGTGTAGGCGGCGAGCTGCGTCATCGGCGGATCACCTTCTCCGACCCCGGCCCGCCGAGCACCTTCCCGGAGGCCGGTTCGCCGTCCCCGAAGTCCGAGGCCGCCTCCTGGGGCGTCTCGCCCTTGGAGAGAGCCACTTGGGGAACCGTCCCCGGCGCGGCCTCGGTCACCAGACCTCGGTAGTAGTCCTGCTCGTCCATGCCGGGGAAGATCGAGTGCGGGCTTTCGACCATGCCCTCCTCGAGCCCGGCGAGCAGCTGCTCCTTGGTGTAGATGAGGCTCTCGCGGCTGCTGTCGGCCAGCTCGAACTCGTTCGTCATCGTCAGCGCGCGCGTGGGGCACGCCTCGATGCACAGGCCGCACAGGATGCAGCGGGCGTAGTTGATCTGGTAGACGCGGCCGTACCGCTCGCCCGGGGAGTACCGCTCCTCCTCGGTGTTGTCCGCGCCCTCCACATAGATGGCGTCGGCGGGGCAGGCCCAGGCGCAGAGCTCGCAGCCGATGCACTTCTCCAGGCCGTCCGGATGGCGGTTCAGCTGGTGCCTGCCGTGGAAGCGGGGAGCGGTGGTCTTCTGCTGCTCCGGATACTGCTCGGTCAGCCGCTTCTTGAACATGGCCTTGAAGGTCACGCCGAAGCCCGCGACGGGGTTCTGGAACCCCTGCTTCGATTGGTTCGACTCGTGGGATGACTCGGGTGATGCCGGGGATGCCGGTGATCCCGGTGTCTGCTTCTTCTTCGACTCAGCCATCGGACGCCTCCTTTCCGTCACTTCGGGTTCCGTCACTTTGAGTATCCGGCCCACCACTGACAATCAGCTCCCGCTCCTGGCGCGAGCGGCGGCGCGGGACGGGCGGCAGGCTCTGGCCGGGCAGCGGCGGCACGGGGAATCCGCCCGCCATCGGGTCGAAGGCGACCGGTTTCTCCTCGGCGGCGGCCTCCTTCTCCCGCCTCTCGCGGAAGATGTCGACGACCACGGAGAGCAACAGCAGCGCGATGACCCCGCCGCCCACATAGAGCGCGATCGAGGAGAAGTCGTAGTTCTCGTTCCGCATCGCCCTGACCGT
Organism: Streptomyces anatolicus; assembly: GCF_019400875.1. Taxonomy (NCBI): domain Bacteria; kingdom Bacillati; phylum Actinomycetota; class Actinomycetes; order Kitasatosporales; family Streptomycetaceae; genus Streptomyces; species Streptomyces anatolicus. Next base: position 9,537 of record NZ_WMBF01000049.1, read on the forward strand.
GGCGACGAGCATCAGCCAGACGACGGAGACCGGGATGAGGACCTTCCAGCCGAGCTTCATCAGCTGGTCGTAGCGCACGCGAGGCAGCGTGCCGCGCAGCCAGATGAAGAAGAACAGCAGCAGCTGGACCTTGATCACGAACCAGAGCATCGGCCACCAGCCGTGGTTCGCGCCCTCCCAGAAGGTGCTGACCGGATACGGGGCCCGCCAGCCGCCCAGGAAGAGCGTGACCGAGACCGCCGAGACGGTGACCATGTTGACGTACTCGGCGAGCATGAACAGCGCGAACTTGATGGAGGAGTACTCGGTGTTGAAGCCACCGACGAGGTCGCCCTCGGACTCCGGCATGTCGAACGGCGCGCGGTTGGTCTCACCGATCATCGTCACGATGTAGATGAGGAACGACACCGGCAGCAGCAGTACGTACCAGCGGTCGGCCTGCGCCTCCACGATCGCCGAGGTCGACATCGACCCGGAGTAGAGGAAGACGGAGGCGAACGCGGCGCCCATCGCGATCTCGTACGAGATCATCTGAGCGCAGGAGCGCAGGCCGCCGAGGAGCGGATAGGTGGACCCGGAGCTCCAGCCCGCGAGCACGATGCCGTAGATGCCGACGGAGGCGACCGCGAGGATGTAGAGCATCGCGATCGGCAGGTCGGTGAGTTGCATCGTGGTGCGCTGGCCGAAGATCGAGACCTCGTTGCCCGCGGGTCCGAAGGGGATCACCGCGATCGCCATGAAGGCCGGGATCGCCGCGACGATCGGCGCGAGGACGTAGACCACCTTGTCCGCGCGTTTGACGATGACGTCTTCCTTCAGCATCAGCTTGACGCCGTCGGCGAGGGACTGGAGCATCCCCCAGGGCCCGTGCCGGTTGGGGCCGATGCGCAGCTGCATCCACGCGACGACCTTGCGTTCCCACACGATGGAGAAGAGGACCGTCACCATCAGGAACGCGAAGCAGAAGACCGCCTTGAGGGCGATCAGCCACCAGGGGTCGCGGCCGAACATGGACAGGTCTTCCGCCGCAAGCGGCACCACGGTGTGCCTCACGACGTCACCTCCGGGGCCTCGGTGGGCTCCGGCAGGACCGCCGGGCCGATGCGGACGAGTTCGCCGGGGCGGGCGCCGGTGTCCGAAGTGACGCCTCCCCCGGTCGAGTTCAGCGGCAGCCAGACCACCCGGTCGGGCATCCGCGTGACCTGGAGCGGCAGCGCGGTCGACCCGGCGGGGCCGGTGACCGCGAGGAGGTCGCCGTCCTTCACGCCCGCCTCGGCGGCCGTGGCGGCCGACACGCGCGCGTGGGCCGCGTGCCGCGTACCGGCCAGCGCTTCGTCGCCGTCCTGGAGGCGGCCCTGGTCGAGCAGGAGCCGGTGCCCGGCGAGCACGGCCTCTCCGGAGGCGGGCCGCGGCGGCTGGGCCGCCGTCTCCAGGGGCTCGGTGGCATGCGGGCCGTCCCAGCCACCGAGCCGGTCGAGCTCGCGGCGGAGCGTCACCAGGTCGGGCAGGCCGAGGTGGATGTCACCGGCGTCGGCCAGCATGTGCAGTACGCGCGCGTCGGTCGGCGCCAGCCTGCGCGTCATCTGGTCCGGCTTGAGCGCGGCGTCGAACATCCGCGCGCGGCCCTCCCAGTTGAGGAACGTGCCGGGCTTCTCCGCGACGGCGGCCACCGGAAGGACGACGTGCGCCCGTTGTGTCACCTCGCTGGGCCGCAGCTCCAGCGAGACCAGGAAGCCGACCGCGTCCAGCGCCTCACGCGCGCGCCGCGGATCGGGCAGGTCGGCCACCTCGACGCCCGCGACGAGCAGCGCGCCCAGTTCACCGGTGGCGGCGGCCTCCAGGATCTGGCCGGTGTCGCGGCCGTAGCGGTGCGGGAGTTCGGCGACGCCCCAGGCGGCCGCGACCTCGTCCCGCGCGCGCGGGTCGGTGGCCGGACGCCCGCCGGGCAGCAGCGACGGCAGCGCGCCCACCTCGACGGCGGCACGCTCCCCGGCCCTGCGCGGGATCCACACCAGCTGGGCGCCGGTCGCGGAGGCGGCCCGCGCGGCCGCGGTGAGCCCGCCGGGAACCGCCGCGAGCCGTTCGCCGATGACGATGACGGCACCCGAAGCGCGCAGCGCCTCCGCGGCCTCGGCGCCGTCGTCCGCCAGGCCCACCCCGGCGGCGAGCGCGTCCAGCCACTCCGTCTCGGTGCCGGGAGCGGCCGGCAGCAGCGTGCCGCCCGCCTTCTCCAGGCCCCGGGTCATGTGCGTGGCGAGGGAGAAGGTGCGCTGGCCGTGCTTGCGCCAGGCCTTGCGCAGCCGCAGGAAGACGCCGGGCGCCTCCTCCTCCGCCTCCAGACCGGCGAGCAGGACCGCGGGGGCCTTCTCCAGAGCGGCGTAGGTGACGCCGGTCCCATCGAGGTCGAGGCCCCGTCCCGCGACCCGCGCCGCCAGGAAGTCGGCCTCCTCGCTGCTGTGCACGCGCGCGCGGAAATCGATGTCGTTCGTGTCGAGCGCCACGCGCGCGTACTTGCTGTACGCGTAGGCGTCCTCGACCGTGAGCCTGCCGCCGGTCAGCACCCCCGCACGGCCGCGTGCGGCGGCGAGGCCCCGGGCCGCTGCCGCCAGGGCCTCGGGCCAGCTGGCGGGCTCCAGTTCACCCGAGGCGTTGCGCACCAGGGGGTGGGTGAGCCGGTCGGGCCGCTGGGCGTAACGGAAGGCGAAGCGCCCCTTGTCGCACATCCACTCCTCGTTGACCTCGGGGTCCTCCGCCGCGAGCCGCCGCATGACCTTGCCGCGGCGGTGGTCGGTGCGGGTCGCGCAGCCGCCCGAGCAGTGCTCGCACACCGAAGGCGACGACACCAGGTCGAAGGGGCGCGAACGGAAGCGGTACGCCGCCGAGGTCAGCGCGCCCACCGGGCAGATCTGGATGGTGTTCCCGGAGAAGTACGACTCGAAGGGGTCGCCCTCCCCCGTGCCGACCTGCTGGAGCGCGCCGCGCTCGATCAGCTCGATCATCGGGTCGCCGGCGATCTGGTTGCTGAACCGGGTGCAGCGCGCGCACAGCACGCACCGCTCGCGGTCGAGCAGCACCTGGGTGGAGATCGGCACCGGCTTCTCGTACGTGCGCTTCTTGCCCTCGAAGCGGGAGTCCGCTTCGCCGACCTGCATCGCCTGGTTCTGCAGGGGGCACTCGCCGCCCTTGTCGCACACCGGGCAGTCCAGCGGGTGGTTGATGAGCAGCAGCTCCATCACGCCGCGCTGCGACTTCTCGGCGACCGGCGAGGTCAGCTGCGACTTGACGACCATGCCGTCGGTGCAGGTGATGGTGCAGGACGCCATCGGCTTGCGCTGGCCCTCCACCTCCACGATGCACTGGCGGCAGGCGCCCGCCGGGTCGAGCAGCGGGTGGTCGCAGAAGCGGGGGATCTCGATGCCGAGGAGTTCGGCGGCGCGGATCACCAGCGTCCCCTTGGGGACGCTGATCTCGATGCCGTCGATCGTCAGCGAAACGAGGTCCTCCGGCGGAACGGCCGCCTCCCCGCCCCCGGAGGGAGCGCTGTTCGTGGTCACTGTCATGCGTTCACCTCCGCGTTGTCGGCGGGCCGGTCGGCCCAGAGAGTCGACTTGGCCGGATCGAAGGGGCAGCCCCTGCCGGTGATGTGCTGCTCGTACTCCGCGCGGAAGTACTTCAGCGAGGAGAAGATCGGCGAGGCCGCGCCGTCGCCGAGGGCGCAGAAGGACTTGCCGTTGATGTTGTCGGCGATGTCGTTCAGCTTGTCGAGGTCGCCCATGGAGCCCTTGCCGGCCTCGATGTCCCGCAACAACTGCACCAGCCAGTACGTCCCTTCGCGGCAGGGTGTGCACTTGCCGCAGGACTCGTGGGCGTAGAACTCGGTCCACCGGGTGACGGCCCGCACGACGCACGTCGTCTCGTCGAAGCACTGGAGCGCCTTGGTGCCGAGCATCGAACCGGCGGCGCCCACGCCCTCGTAGTCGAGGGGGACGTCGAGGTGCTCGTCGGTGAACATCGGCGTCGAGGAGCCGCCGGGCGTCCAGAACTTGAGCCGGTGCCCGGCGCGCATGCCGCCGCTCATGTCGAGCAGCTGGCGCAGCGTGATGCCGAGCGGCGCCTCGTACTGGCCGGGGTTGGTGACGTGGCCGCTCAGCGAGTAGAGCGTGAAGCCCGGGGACTTCTCGCTTCCCATCGACTTGAACCAGTCTTTTCCGCGGTTGAGGATCGCGGGAACCGACGCGATGGACTCGACGTTGTTCACGACAGTGGGGCATGCGTAAAGGCCCGCGACGGCAGGGAAGGGGGGTCGCAGTCGCGGTTGGCCTCGACGGCCTTCGAGCGAGTCGAGCAGCGCGGTCTCCTCACCGCAGATGTACGCGCCCGCGCCCGCGTGCACGGTGAGTTCCAGATCGAGTCCGCTGCCCAGGACGTTCTTGCCGAGGTAGCCCGCCGCATAGGCCTCGCGGACGGCCTCGTGCAGCCTGCGCAGCACGGGGACGACCTCGCCCCGCAGATAGATGAAGGCATGCGACGACCGGATCGCGTAGCACGCGATCACGATCCCCTCGATGAGGGAATGCGGGTTCGCGAAGAGGAGCGGGATGTCCTTGCAGGTCCCCGGCTCCGACTCGTCGGCGTTGACAACTAGATAGTGCGGTTTGCCGTCTCCCTGCGGGATGAACTGCCACTTCATCCCGGTGGGGAATCCGGCGCCGCCCCGGCCCCGCAGACCCGCGTCCTTCACATACGCGATGAGGTCGTCCGGGGCCATGGCGAGCGCCTTGCGCAGACCCTCGTACCCCTCGTGCCGCCGGTAGGTCTCCAGCGTCCAGGGCTTCTCCTCGTCCCAGAAGGCGGAGAGGACCGGCGAGAGCAGTTTCTCGGGGCTGGTCTCGTTGTCGATCTCGGCTGCCAAGGTCATCACTCCCCCTCCTCGGCGGTCGGTCCGGCCGGGTGGGCCGGGTCGGATGCCGAGGTCTGCTGCGGTGCGTCGTGCGAGCTGAGGTGCTCGGCGGGCGCGTCGGTCTGGGGACCTCCCGCGCGCGGGTGGACCACGCGCCGTTGCGGCGCCTCGCCCTTGGCCAGGCGCAGTCCGATCAGTGAGGCGGGGCCCGCGCCGCCGCTCGCCTCGACGGCACCGGGGCGCTCGTCGGGGAAGCCCGCCAGGATCCGGGCGGTCTCCTTGTACGTGCACAGGGGCGCCCCGCGCGTGGGCCGTACGGCCTTCCCGTCGCGCAGGTCGTCGACGAGCCGCTTGGCGGACTCGGGAGTCTGGTTGTCGAAGAACTCCCAGTTGACCATCACCACGGGGGCGAAGTCGCAGGCCGCGTTGCACTCGATGTGCTCAAGGGTGATCTTGCCGTCCTCGGTCGTCTCGTCGTTGCCGACGCCGAGGTGTTCCTTGAGTTCGTCGAAGATCGCGTCGCCGCCCATGACCGCGCAGAGCGTGTTGGTGCAGACGCCGACCTGGTAGTCACCGGAGGGCTTGCGCCGGTACATGGTGTAGAAGGTCGCGACGGCCGTGACCTCGGCGGTGGTCAGGCCAAGCGTCTCGGCGCAGAAGCGCATGCCCGTGCGCGTGACGTGGCCCTCCTCCGCCTGCACCAGGTGCAGCAGGGGCAGGAGCGCGGACCGCGATCCCGGGTAGCGGGCGATGATGTCCTTGGCGTCCGCGTCCAACCGGGCCCGGACGTCGGCCGGGTAGTCGGGGGCGGGGAGTTGGGGCATGCCCAGGCTGACGCCCGTGTCCTGCTCTTCAGGAGTGGTGGTCACCGGTCGACGCCTCCCATCACGGGGTCGATGGACGCGACGGCGACGATGACGTCGGCGACCTGGCCGCCCTCGCACATCGCCGCCATGGCCTGCAGATTGGTGAAGGACGGGTCGCGGAAGTGGACCCGGTAGGGGCGGGTGCCGCCGTCGGAGACGGTGTGTACGCCCAGTTCGCCCTTGGGCGACTCGACGGCGGTGTAGGTCTGTCCCGCGGGGACCCGGAAGCCCTCGGTCACCAGCTTGAAGTGGTGGATCAGGGACTCCATGGAGGTGCCCATGATCTTCTTGATGTGGTCGAGCGAGTTGCCGAGACCGTCCGGGCCGAGAGCCAGTTGGGCGGGCCAGGCGATCTTCTTGTCGGCGACCATCACCGGTCCCGGGGCGAGCCGGTCAAGGCACTGCTCGACGATGCGCAGCGACTGCCGCATCTCCTCGATGCGGATGAGGAAGCGGCCGTAGGCGTCGCAGGTGTCCGCGGTGGGGATCTCGAAGTCGTAGTTCTCGTAGCCGCAGTAGGGCTGGGACTTGCGCAGGTCGTGCGGCAGGCCCGCCGAGCGCAGGACGGGGCCGGTGGCGCCGAGCGCCATGCAGCCGGCGAGGTCGAGGTAGCCGACGTCCTGCATGCGGGCCTTGAAGATGGGGTTCCCGGTGGCGAGCTTGTCGTACTCGGGAAGGTTCTTGGTCATCTTCTTCACGAACTCGCGGATCTGGTCCACCGCGCCGGGCGGCAGGTCCTGGGCGAGTCCGCCGGGCCGGATGTACGCGTGGTTCATGCGCAGGCCGGTGATCAACTCGTAGATGTCGAGAATGAGTTCACGATCACGGAAGCCGTAGATCATGATCGTCGTCGCGCCCAGTTCCATGCCGCCGGTGGCGATGGCCACCAGGTGCGAGGAGAGGCGGTTCAGCTCCATGAGGAGCACGCGGACGACCGAGGCGCGGTCCGGGATCTGCTCCTCGATGCCGAGCAGCTTCTCGACCCCGAGGCAGTACGCCGTCTCGTTGAAGAACGGCGTCAGGTAGTCCATGCGCGTGACGAACGTCGTGCCCTGCGTCCACGTGCGGTATTCGAGGTTCTTCTCGATGCCGGTGTGCAGATAGCCGATGCCGCAGCGGGCCTCGGAGACGGTCTCGCCCTCGATCTCCAGGATGAGGCGGAGCACGCCGTGCGTGGAGGGGTGCTGGGGCCCCATGTTGACGATGATGCGCTCGTCGTCGGCCTTCGCGGCGGCCTGGACGACCTCGTCCCAGTCGCCGCCGGTGACCGTATATACGGTCCCCTCGGTCGTCTCCCGGGCGGAAGCCGCGGAAGCGGTCTGGGGAGTTCCCTGTGAAGTGGACATCAGCTGTACGACCTCCGCTGGTCCGGAGCCGGGATCTGGGCGCCCTTGTACTCGACGGGGATGCCGCCGAGGGGGTAGTCCTTGCGCTGCGGGAAGCCCTGCCAGTCGTCCGGCATCATGATCCGCGTCAGGGCCGGGTGGCCGTCGAAGACCAGCCCGAAGAAGTCGTACGTCTCGCGCTCGTGCCAGTCGTTCGTCGGATAGACGGAGACGAGGGAGGGGACGTGCGGATCGGCGTCGGGGGCGCTGACCTCCAGCCGGATCAGCCGGTTGTGGGTGATCGAGCGCAGGTGGTAGACGGCGTGCAGCTCGCGGCCCTTGTCCTCCAGGAAGTGCACTGCCGAGACGCCCGTGCACAGCTCGAAGCGCAGGGCCGGGTCGTCGCGCAGGGTCTGGGCGACGCGCAGAAGGTGCTCGCGCGCGATGTGGAAGGTCAGCTCGCCGCGGTCGACGACCGTCTTCTCGATCGCGTTCTCCGGGAGCAGGCCCTGCTCCTCGAGGGCGCCCTCCAGCTCGTCGGCGACCTCGTCGAACCAGCCGCCGTAGGGGCGCGTGGCGGCGCCGGGCAGCGTGATGGTCCGGACGAGCCCGCCGTAGCCGGAGGTGTCCCCGCCGTCCTCGGCGCCGAACATGCCCTTGCGTACGCGGATGACCTCGGCGGCCGCGCCGCGCGGGGCGGGCACGCCGTTGCCGTTCAGCTGCTCCCCGGCACCGTTCGGCTGCCCCCCGGGCGAGTCAGGCGTACCGGGCGTGTCGTGCTTGTCGTGCGCGTCGCTCACCGCAGCAGCCCCTTCATCTCGATGGTGGGGAGCGCCTTGAGGGCCGCCTCCTCCGCCTCGCGGGCCGCTTCTTGCGCGTTCACGCCGAGCTTGGAGCCCTGGATCTTCTGGTGGAGCTTGAGAATCGCGTCCATCAGCATCTCGGGGCGCGGCGGACAGCCGGGCAAATAGATGTCAACAGGGACAATGTGGTCCACACCTTGCACAATCGCGTAATTGTTGAACATCCCGCCAGATGAGGCACAAACCCCCATCGAGATCACCCACTTGGGGTTGGGCATCTGGTCATAGACCTGCCGCAGGACCGGCGCCATCTTCTGGCTCACCCGGCCGGCCACGATCATCAGATCGGCCTGGCGCGGCGAGCCGCGGAAGACCTCCATGCCGAAGCGCGCCAGGTCGTACCGGCCCGCGCCCGTCGTCATCATCTCGATGGCGCAGCACGCGAGGCCGAACGTGGCGGGGAAGACGGATGACTTGCGCACCCAGCCCGCGGCTTGTTCGACGGTGGTCAGCAGAAAACCGCTCGGCAGTTTCTCTTCGAGTCCCATGCTCTTTGGCCCCTCAGACCTTTAGTCCCATTCCAGGCCGCCGCGCCGCCATACGTACGCGTACGCGACGAAGACGGTGAGCACGAAGAGCAGCATCTCCACGAGCCCGAAAATCCCCAGCGCGTCGAAGGTGACGGCCCAGGGGTAGAGGAAGACGATCTCGATGTCGAAGACGATGAAGAGCATCGCCGTCAGGTAGTACTTGATGGGGAATCGCCCACCACCGGCCGGCGTCGGCGTCGGCTCGATACCGCACTCATAGGCCTCTAGCTTCGCGCGGTTGTACCGCTTTGGACCGATAAGCGTGGCCATGACCACGGAGAAGATCGCAAAGCCTGCCCCGAGGGCTCCCAGCACGAGGATGGGCGCATAGGCGTTCACGCTCCTCGCTCCTCTCAGTCGGCACTGACTGTTGGCGGTTACGTCGGACCCGGCCCTGACCCCCACTGAAGATCGCTCACATGTGAAGCAGGTCACAAGCCCAACTGCCCCGCATCTTATGCCCGGCGGTCTGTGATCTGCGACACGGGGTGCGACAACGGCTTTGTGATCTCCACCACCTGACGAAGGATCATGAAGTCGGATGAGCGGTGATCTTCGTACGCGAAGCGCCTGAGTGATCACTAGAGGTGACATCTCGTCGGGTTGTGCCTGGTCGAAGGCGTGTCGCCCTATCAAGAGATGGAGCGGCCAAGCAAATTGGCGCTGGACGCGTTCCCTTGATAAAGGCGCCGCGTTCACACTTTGGCGGCAGCGGCGGGGACCGATGTGGACGCGTGCGCCGATTCACGAGGGGCCATCCATGCCCGCGCCCGCGTCCGCGCGAACGATTGGGAATCCACCCATAGGGCAGCCGAAAAGTACGGGAGATCTCAGGGAGGTCTCGGCGAGATCTCAGGGAGATCCCCGAGGGGAGTCGCCTGTGACGTGCGCCACAGTGCCCCCCACGCCAAATCAACCGGGCTTGGCCAACGGCCTCAACCGGTGGTAGTCCGTGGGCAATTCGGGCGTATCTCAGAAAACCCATGATCACAGGCGTGATCACCAGTGTCCGCATTGCCCGTTACGGCGTCAATAAGGAGCGACACGCCCGAGATTCAGGCCCGCGAACGGCAACTGTGGCGCACCACACGTTTCTTGAAGGGAACCGTGAGTCCCTGATAGCGGTTGTTCTCATGTCCCACACCGCTCACATACCCAGCCACCGGAAGCCCCGTCGCAGCGCCTCCAAGATCGCCCTGCGCGCCGGAGTTGCCGGTGGCGTCCTCAGCACCCTGGCAGTGGCCGCGGCGGCCGGTACGGCGAACGCGGCCGAGCCGGTGTCCGAGACCATCGAAATGCCCACCCTGACCACGGATCTGTCCGCGCAGATCGCGCAGTCGGCCGACCTGACGCAGCAGGCCGCCGCCACCTACGAGTCGCGCGCCGAGCAGGACGCCGCCGCCGCCAAGGCCGCCAAGCAGGCCCAGGAAGACCAGGCGCAGGCCGAGAAGAAGGCCGAGGCCAAGCGCAAGGCCGAAGCCGCCGCGGAGAAGAAGGCCGAGGAGGAGCGCGCCTCCCGTGCCACCGAGCGCACCACGCTCTCCACCCAGTCGACGTCCGGCGCCGGTTCCGGTGCCGCCGCCTCCGCTTCTGACTCCGTCGCCCCGGCGAGCGGCAGCGTCGGCACGGTCATCAGCTTCCTCAAGGCGCAGCTCGGCGACGCCTACGTGATGGGTGCCTCCGGCCCCAACGCCTGGGACTGCTCCAGCCTGGTGCAGGCCGCGTTCAAGCAGGCGGGCGTGGACCTTCCGCGCGTCTCGCAGGACCAGTCGGTCGCCGGTACGCCGGTCTCGCTCTCCAACATCCAGGTGGGCGACATCCTTTACTGGGGTGGCGCCGGTTCCGCTTACCACGTCGGTGTGTACATCGGTAACGGCCAGTACCTCGACGCCGCCAACCCCAGCAAGGGCGTTGTCATCCAGGACCTGTCGGGCTACCCGGCCTCGGGTGCCGTGCGCGTCCTCTGACGGCCCCTTAGAGCGACGTACCAAGGGCCGGAACCCCCGGGTGGGGTTCCGGCCCTTGGCGTGCCCTGAGACGGCCGTACAGCCGTTCGTCGGACTGGTCGGGTCAGCTGCTCTTCGGCGAGAGCTCCGCCATCCGCGACCAGTCGTCGCCCTCGATCTCCGTGTTGATGATCTGCGGGACCTCCGCGATCGCCTCGGACATTGTCTCCATGCCCGCCTTGAAGTGGTCGGACTGCACATGCGCGGCGCCGGCCTCGGGCGAGGCGAAGGCCTCCAGGAGGACGAACTGGTGGGGGTCGTCGACGCTGCGCGACCACTCGTAGAAGAGGTTGCCGGGCTCGGCGCGCGTGGCCCGGGTGAACTCGGCGGTCCGCTCCAGCCAGGTGTCGGCGTGCTCGGGGCGGACGGTGAACTTGACGGCGATGAAAATCATGACATCAGCGTGCCTTGCGTCCAGTGGGTGGGCAAATCGGGCGATGCCGCCCCTGACCCGCAGCCGGGGCTCACGCCTTCGGCGCCACCTTGCTCAGGCCGTTGATGACACGGTCCATGGCGTCGCCGCCCGTCGGGTCCGTGAGGTTCGCCAGCATCTTCAGCGTGAACTTCATCAGGAGGGGGTGGGTCAGACCGCGCTGCGTGGCGATCTTCATGACCTTCGGGTTGCCGATGAGCTTCACGAAGGCGCGGCCCAGGGTGTAGTAGCCGCCGTAGGTGTCCTTGAGGGTCTTCGGGTAGTTCTGGAGGGCCAGTTCGCGCTGGGCCGGGGTGGCACGCGCGTGTGCCTGCACGATGACGTCGGCCGCGATCTGGCCGGACTCCATGGCGTACGCGATGCCCTCGCCGTTGAAGGGGTTCACCAGGCCGCCCGCGTCACCGACGAGCAGCAGGCCCTTCGTGTAGTGCGGCTGGCGGTTGAAGGCCATCGGCAGGGCCGCGCCGCGGATCGGCATCGTCATGTTCTCCGGGGTGTACCCCCAGTCCTCCGGCATCGAGGCGCACCAGGCCTTGAGGACCTCGCGCCAGTCCAGCTCGCGGAAGGCCTTGGAGGAGTTGAGGATGCCGAGGCCCACGTTCGAGGTGCCGTCGCCCATGCCGAAGATCCAGCCGTAGCCCGGCAGGAGCCGGTCCTGGGGCCCGCGCCGGTCCCACAGCTCCAGCCAGGACTCCAGGTAGTCGTCGTCGTGGCGGGGCGAGGTGAAGTACGTCCGCACGGCGACGCCCATCGGGCGGTCCTCGCGCCGGTGCAGGCCCATGGCGAGCGAGATCCGCGAGGAGTTGCCGTCGGCCGCGACGACCAGCGGGGCGTGGAAGCGGACGGGCGTCTTCTCCTCGCCGAGCTTGGCGTGCACGCCGGTGATGCGGCCGGTGCGGTCGTCGATGACCGGCTCGCCCACGTTGCACCGCTCGTAGAGCCGCGCGCCCGCCTTCTGGGCCTGCCGGGCGAGCTGCTCGTCGAAGTCGTCACGCTTCCGTACGAGGCCGTAGTCGGGGTACGTGGCCAGCTCGGGCCAGTCCAGCTGGAGCCGGACACCGCCGCCGATGATGCGCAGGCCCTTGTTCCGCAGCCAGCCCGCCTCTTCGGAGATGTCGATGCCCATGGCGACGAGCTGCTTGGTGGCGCGCGGGGTGAGGCCGTCACCGCAGACCTTCTCGCGCGGGAACGCGGTCTTCTCCAGGAGGAGGACGTCGAGCCCGGCCTTGGCCAGGTAGTACGCCGTGGTCGAACCGGCGGGCCCGGCTCCGACGACGATGACGTCCGCTGTGTGTTCGGAGAGGGGCTCGGTCACGGCGGGTTCTCCCCAAGGCTCGAAATCTGTGTGCCGACCGGCACGGTCTATGGGCAGTCTATGAGGCGGTACCGACCAGCCAGCCGAAGGGCCACACGTGACCGAGCAGATCGAGACCCCGCCCGCCGTACAGCTTCCCGCCGTACGGCTGCGCGTTCCCACCCACGAGGACGCCTTCGTGTGGCACCGGCTCTTCGACGATCCCGAGGTCATGGAGTTCCACGGGGGCGCGCCCGCGGAGCTCTCCATGTACGAGGAGCTGACCGCGCGCCAGCGCAGACACGACGCCGAACTGGGCTTCTGCTTCTGGACGGTGCTCGACGAGGCCGGTGAGCCGATCGGCTTCACGGGCGCCCAGCCGTGGTCCCGCCCCTGGGGCCCGGCCGGCGAGATCGAGATCGGCTGGCGCCTTGCCCGCTCGGCCTGGGGCAAGGGATACGCGACCGCCGCCGCCCGCGCCACCGTCGAACGGCTGCGGGCGGCGGGGGTGCCGAGCGTGGTGGCGATGGTCGCCGCCGGGAACGAACGCTCCGTCGCGGTGACGCGGCGGCTCGGGATGGAACTGGGCGAGACGTTCACGACGCCGTCGGCGCCGGGGGACGACGGCGGGGACGACAACGGGGGGCGGCGCGTGGCGTACTGCTTCCGGCTGGTGCTGTAGCGGGCCGGGGGCCTGGCG